>NZ_DATAGQ010000133.1:0-22616 GCF_036263595.1 Geminicoccus sp.
CGGGCATGGACCCGGATCGGCCAGCGTAGCGGGCGCGCTCCACCGGACCCACGTCCGCCCCAACGTCCTCGTCCATCCTCCACCTCCTTGCAGTCCTCTACCTGCAATGCGGTGTCTCAAAGAACTGTAGGCCGGGAGAGAGCCAGTCACGCCAACGTTACTTGGCTGCACCGAGCGGTTGAGACGGCCAAGCCTTGTCTGCCGCCTGGGCCAGGCGCACACTGGCCGTGTCACCGGACGCAGAGGGCAACGACGAGGGGAGGCGGCACCATGGCGGTCATCATCGGCGGCACCGAGGAGTTTCCCGGCAAGAACAACCGCCTGGTCGGCACCGAGGACGAGGATTTTATCTTCGGCGACCCCTACACCACAGGTGCCGGATTTTTCGATGAGGAGAGCAACCCAATCGACATCCCGCAGATCGGTGGGGCTTTGTCCTCAGGCCGGGGCGGCAACGACTGGATCGAGGGCCGCGGTGGTTTCGATGAGATCTATGGCGATGCCTGGGAGATCAGGGGGACCGCTGAAGGGGGGAATGATTATCTCAAAGGTGGCGGCCTCGTCGGTGATGCCGATGTGATGTCTGGCCACGCCCGTGGCGGCAGCGACTACCTTGTCGGCACGGGAAGTCATACTCGTCTTGTGGGCGATGCCTTCAGCATGAGCGACCATGCCCGTGGCGGCAACGACCTCCTCGACAATAGCTCGGGAGGGGTGGCCTCCATCGTCGGCGACAGCGGCGATACCATGTCCGGCAGCGCGCGGGGCGGCGATGATTGGCTTATTGGGGGGAAGATGGATGATATCCTCCTAGGCGATGGCTTAAATATCGTAGGCATAAATATCGTAGATAGCGCCAGGGGCGGTAGCGACGTCCTCTTTGGCGGGGCGGGAAACGACGAGCTCATCGGCGATGCCTTCAGCATAGGAGGCCACACCCGTGGCGGCGACGACTTGCTCATCGGTGGCGCTGGGAATGACGTCCTCGAAGGCGATGCCACGTACCTGATCTCCAATGCCCAGGGGAATGCCAGGGGTGGCAGTGACGCCCTCATTGGTGGGGCGGGAGAGGACCGCCTTGTCGGTGATGCCGACATCGTGGGCGACCATACCCAAGGCGGCAATGACTACCTGGTTGGTGGCGAAGGCGACGACATCCTCTTTGGCGACTTCGATCTCCAAGCAAGCATCGACGAAGGTATCACAGACTTCAGCAACATCGTCCGTGGTGCCGATACCTTCATCTTCACTCCTAGCAGTGGTCTGGACAACATCGGCGACTTCCAGTCCGGCAAGGACACGATCGACCTCAGTGCCTACGGCATCACCAAGTTCGCCGACCTGACCATCGAGACGAGGGCGGGCGCGACCATCATCGACCTCGACAAGAGGGCCGCCAACATCAACGAGATCACGCTGGATGACATCGTCAGCCTGCGAGCGGGCGATTTCGTCTTCGCCTGAACCTCATCCAGCAGTTTAGCATCGCCTTGCAGTTCAGCATCCTTCCGCCTTCCACCTGGGCTGGCGCGACCTGAACGTCGGCACTTGGCTGGTCTCACCTGCAGACCCGCGAATACGTTCTGCAAGCGACCGGTAAGCTCCAGAACGCCAGATGACGAGGCAACGAGTATAGATGAGATGACAGGAACCATGTGATTCCCGGCACCTTCCCGAACCGCCGGAGCCGAGGTTCTTCCTCCTCCGCTCATGCTGCACGGCAACCCCTGCCGGATTGGCTGCTGGTACGGAAACATCCTCTTGAGGATTTCCCGTCTACTGGTCGGCTATATGTACAAGCGGGCGCTAACTTATGAGCGGCTGATGGTAGGGCTGCCGGGCCGGCCGTCGGGGCAGGCCACCAGCCTTGAGCCCGGAGCAGGTTGAGCAGAGCACGGCGGCGCTGACCAACGGTGCCTCCAAGACCTCGGTCTGCCGAAACTTCAGGGTGCCACGGTCGACGCTACTGGCTACGTTGAAGAGAGTCGGATGGAAACTGCCCGCCAGAAAGATGACCTCGCACGTTCGATCGAGTTCTGGAGTAAGCTATCGATCAAGGAGAGAGGCAAGGCATGTGTCGGAGGAGCAGGACTTAGACCTCGCGGTTTGGCTGCGGGACCTGGGACTCGGACGTTACAGGCAGGCGTTCTGCGATGCCGAGGTGACGCTTGAGATCCTGCCAGAGCTGACTGACGCGGACCTGCGGGAGCTCGGGCTCCCACTGGGGCCGCGAAAGATCGTGCTCAAGGCGATCCGCGATCTAGCCCATCCGCCGGTGACGACGCTAGCGGCGGAGGCAGCCCAGGCAGAAGCAAAGCAGGGCGCGCCTCTAGTCACGTCTCAGGCTGAGCGACGGCAGCTGACGTTGATGTTCGTCGACTTGATTGGCTCGACAGCGCTCACCGCCCGCCTTGACCCGGAGGACATGTGTGATGTTCTGCGCGCTTACCAGAACAAAGTCGCAAGCGAAGTCGCGCGGTTCGAGGGGCACGTCGCCAAGTATATGGGCGACGGCGTGCTGGCCTACTTCGGCTGGCCCAGGGCGCACGAGGACGAGGCGGAGCGTGCCACTCGGGCCGGTCTGGCGATCACCGCGGCCGTCGGCCGCCTCTCCACCCCGCTGGGAGAGCCGCTTGCGGCTCGGATTGGGATAGCGACTGGCCTCGTGGTCGTCGGAGATCTTGTGGGCGAAGGCAGTGCACAGGAGGAGGCGGTGGTTGGAGAGACCCCGAACCTTGCCGCGCGTCTGCAGGAAGTGGCAGGACCGGGGATGGTGGCGGTCGCAGCGGACACTCGGCGGCTCCTGGGCGACGTGTTCGAACTGCGCGAGCTCGGTCCGCTCCGACTTAAGGGTTTCGCGCACCTAGTGACTGGCTTTCAGGTCCTCGGCGAGCACCCCGCCGGTAGCCGTTTCGAGGCCCAGCGGCCAGGCAGAGCGTCGCCCATGGTCGGACGCGATCAGGAGCTGGCGCTCGTGCGCGAGCGTTGGCGGCAGGCCGCCGCCAGCGAGGGGCAGGCGCTGCTTGTGGTCGGCGATGCCGGCATCGGCAAGTCCCGCCTGATCTATGCTGCACTGAACGCGGTCGCTGAAGATGAGCATGTCGCGCTCCGCTACCAGTGCTCGCCCCACCATACCGGAACAGCGCTCTGGCCGGTCGTCCAGCAGCTCAAGTTCGCCGCCGGCCTCTTGCCCACTGACACGGAAGCGGCGAAAGTCGACAAGCTTGCGGGGCTGCTGCGCAGCGGTGCGGAGGAAATCGACGAGGCAGTACAGCTGATCGCACCACTGCTCGGTATCGACGTCAGCGCGCGCTACCCGGCGCTCGAGCTGACACCGCAGCAGCAACGTGCCCGCACGCTGGCGGCGCTGGTGGGGCAGCTCCTGGGACTGGCTCGGTGCCGGCCAGTGCTGCTGGTGCTTGAGGACGCACACTGGGCCGATCCCACTACTCTCGAGCTGATCGGCCAAACCCTCGACCGGATCAAAAATACACAGGTGCTCGTGCTGCTGACGAGCCGGCCAGACGGCGAGCCACGCTTGAGTGGACACCCGCACGTGACCCGGCTCACGCTCAAGCGCCTTGGTCGCGGCCCGACCGCGGCAATCATCACGTTCCTTGTGGGCCAACATGGCCTAGCGCCAGGGGTCCTGCATGAAATCGCAGCGCGGACCGACGGAGTACCGTTGTTCGTCGAGGAGCTGACCAAGGCGGTGCTGGAGGCGGGAGCAGCGGGGAAGGCGGCGGTGCCGACGTCGCTGAATGCCTCGTTGATGGCGCGTTTGGATCGGGTCCCTGGAGCCAAGGAGGTAGCGCAGGTGGCGGCCTGCCTCGGTCGAGAGTTCGGCTACCCGCTGCTCGCCACGGTCTCCCGCGTGCCCGAGCCTGAGCTCCGGGCTGCGCTGGATCAGCTCAGGGCGGCCGAGCTGGTCTTTGTGCGGGGTGAGCCGCCTGATGTGATCTACACCTTCAAGCACGCGCTGGTGCGGGACGCAGCCTACGAGAGTTTACTCAGGAGCCGACGCAGCCAACTGCACGCCCGGATAGCCCAGGTCCTTGAGGAGCATTTTCCAGAGGTGGCGCAATCGGAGCCAGAGCTTGTGGCCCGTCACTTCACCTGGGCAGGGTCTTGCGAGAAGGCAACCGCTTATTGGCACAAGGCCGGACGGCGCGCGATGGCCGGTGCGGCCACCGCCGAGGCGATCGCCCATCTCACCGCAGGGCTCCAGGGCCTGGCCACCCTCCCCGAAAGTTCTGCCAAAGGCTTGCTTGAGCTCGACCTCCAACTTGCTCTCGGCGGTGCCCTCGCAGCGGGCAGGGGCACCGGGATGCCCGAGACGGGCCGTGCCTACATGCGCGCGGCTGCCCTCTGTCGCGAGCTCTCCCTTGCACAGCCGCTCTACGCGGCGCTCGACGGCTTGGTGACCTACCACCGTAGCCGGGACGAACTTCCAGCCGCCACGGTGGTCGGTGCGGAGCTGCTGGACTCGGCATGCCGAGAAGGGGATGCCGCGGCCCAGATCATCGCTCACATGAACAATGGCATCGTCTGCCTCGCGCGTGGCGAGCTAGGTGCGGCAGCTGCCCACTTCCGGATGGCCCTCGGCCTGTACGACCCGGCGCGGCATGGCGATCTGAGGTTGACCTATGGCTATGCGCCTGACGTCGTCTGCTCGGGCTACCTGGCATGGGTTCTGCTCTCCTCTGGATTCATGGAGCAAGCGGTGCAGAAGAGCGAGGAGTCGCTCCTGCAGGCTCGGAAGATCTCGGACCCGCTCTCGCTCTGCTTCGCCCTGCACCGAGCCATGGGTTTCCATCAACTACGGGCGGACGGGGATGCCGTCGAGCGAGCCGCGGAGGAGCTGAGCGCGCTCGCGGCCAAGCATGGCTTTGTCTCATACGCCTCGTACGTCGAACTTTACCGCAGCTGGGCACTTGCGCGTCAGGGGCAGACCGGGGCCAGCGTGGAATCAGTGTGGCGGGCACTCAGAGCCCTGCGGGATAACAAGGACGTGGACTTCTTCCCGCGTACGCTGGCAATGGCAGCCGAGGTGCTCGCAGGCGGTGGGGAGACAGCCCATGCACTCGAGCTGGTAACTGAGGGCCTCGGGAGGGTGATCGCAAACGAGGAGCGATGGTTCGAGGCCGAGCTGCAACGCCTATGGGGGCAGTTGCTTCTGGCCTCCGATCCCTGCCAAGCAGAACGCTGCTACATTCGGGCCATAGAGGTCGCCCGCGAGCAGGGCGCAAGGTTGTGGGAGCTGCGCGCGGTGACCAGTCTCGCTCGCCTGTGGCGGGACCAGGAAAGACAGATCGAGGCGCGCGACCTGCTCGTGCCAGTCCATGGCTGGTTCACTGAGGGCGCCGAGACAGCAGACCTGCGGGCGGCCAAGGCGCTCCTTGCTGAGCTGGCCTGATCGCTGCCCAGGTCATACGGTTCAAAGCACAAGAGCATTTTGCTCTGCCGAGAGCCTCACGACGAACCCAGGATGACGGGGCGTTGGATGCATCGCCATAGATAGTATGCGGGGGAGGGGCCTTGTCTTGTTAGGATCTCGACCTGCTCAGGCTGCTGTCTTGGATGATCGGGAACGACGCATCTGAGACGGGCTGTGGTGTCTCGCGCTTCTGCCTTGCTGGGGTAGACCCATGAGAGACAAAGGCGTGTGGTAGCTAAGTTTTAGGCCACTGGCCTTCTACGGTAGAGTTATGAGGATTGTGCCAGGAGGAAACGCTTCATCGGCGGGATGACGCGTTCGGAGGCCTCGATCAGGATCGCGTGCTTCAGCCCTTCCAGGATCACCAGCTCGGATTGCGCCATGGCGGCGGCGATCTGCTGGTTCAGGCGAGGGTTACAGCCACCGTCAAGTTCACCTGTGAGGACGAGTGCCGGCACGTCGATCTCGTGCAGCCATGGGGCCATCTCTGTCTCGGCATAGATGTCGAAGACGTTGAGGAACACGTTCGAGGCGGTGTCGACCACCTGACGCTTGCGCCACTCGATGACGTCGGGACGGGCCGCAGCGAATTCATCGGTGAACCAGCGCGCGGTCAGCGTATCCAGCACCTGCCCAATGCCGCGCTCGCGCATCGCGGCAACCACCGCCTTCACCTTTGCGCTGTCGTCTTCCGTGCGGAACGCCGCGGTAGACAGAAGGCCGAGCGAGATCACCCTGGCCGGATGGCGGCGGGCATAGGCCGGACCAATCATGCCGCCCAGCGAGTGGCCGGCGACGTGGATCTTCTCGAAGCCCAGCTTTGCGCGCAGCTGCTCAAGGTCGTCTACCAGATCGTTCAGGCCGAAGCGGCCTTCGGGCAACGGCGAGTCGCCATGCCCGCGCAGGTCATAGGACACGCAGGTGAAGTCGTCCTTCAGCGCTTCCACAAGCTTTGTCCAGGCAGTGCGCCGGGCACCGATGCCGTGGACGAGGAACAGGGCAGGGCCCCGACCCTCCACCGAGTATGCACACTCGATCGCCATATCTGGCTGCCTCACTCAGTCTTCGCTGGCGCGGCAGCGGGCGCGGTGTCCGGATAAAGATCGGAGCAGAGTTCGCCACCGATGGCCCAATCGCCGCGATCGATGTCGGCGAGGATGATGTGCACCGATTGCGGCTTGCCGCCACAGACCTCAACGTAAGCATCCGTCAGCGCCTTCACGAGGCGACGCTTTTGTTCGGCGCCGCGGCCACTGAACATCTCGACCTTGATCATCGGCATGTCGTTCTCCTGGATCCAATAGGTCAGGCGACGGACTTCGTCCGAACGCTGGAGAGGTGGGGCATCACATCCTGCGAGAAGCGCTCCATCATCTCCAGCGTCTCGCCTTGGGTCTGGCCAAAATTCGAGGAAAGGATGACCTCATCGATGCCGGCTTCAGCATAGGCAGCCAGCCGGTCGATCATCTCGGCGGCCTCGCAGATGATCAGGCTGCGGCTGAGATCCTCGATCGACTGGTTTCGCGGCAACGGCCGGATGGCACCGGAATCGACGATTCCGGGCCCGGTGAAGACGTTGTCGAAGCGTTCGTAGTAGGTGTAGGCGAGCGCCAGCTTGCGACGGGCGTCCGCTGCATCGCGTGCGAGATAGACACCCCGCTGAAGCGACAGCCGGCTCCTACGTCCCGCCGCCTCAGCATCAGCCCTGCCGCGCTTGAAGGCGTTGACCTGATCCAGGAGCACGGCATGGGAAGCCTGGAGGGGCGTGGTCTGCACCATGTAGCCGCGCCGCGCGCATTCCTCGATGCCCGGGATCGTCATCACCGCCAACATCAGCGGGATCGGCTCTTCCGGACGCGGCATCACCGTGATCGGGTCGAAGCGGTAATACTCCCCGTCCCATGACACTTCTTCGCGCGTCAGCAGCGCTTCGAGAACGGCGAGCGACTCCTCGAACTTGCGCTTGCTGGTCTCGATCGGCGTGCCAAGGCGGGCAAGCTCGTAGGCGAACGCGCCGCGACCGACGCCCAGGATCAGTCGCCCGTCGCACAGGGCACTCGCCTGCACGACCTCCCCGGCAAAGACGCGCATGTCACGGATCGGCAGGACGGCGATGGCCGTCATGATCTCGACATAACGCGTGGCGGCCGCAACCTTCACCGCCAACTGCAGCGGTGAGGGCACCAGGAGGATGTTGATCAGGTGGTGCTCGGGGATCGACACGCCCCGATAGCCGAGCCGATCAGCCCAGACGGCCTGCTCCACCATGTCGTGATAAAGTCGCCTTCCACCATAGGAAGGGTCAGGCAGGTAGCTCGACAGGAAGTGGTTGAAGTCCATGGTACCGCTCATCGAGAGAGGTTCAGGGGCAGGGCCGGAGCGGCCGATCGTCGTCTCGTCAGCTCAAGTGACCGGGCAGCGCTTTGATGTTCACGCCGCGGACCTCGCTCTATCGTCCAGCAGCAGCTCCCTGCGTTCGTTTCGAGCGTGGAACCTGACATAGCTGCCGCGATGGTATCCGAGCGGCAGGCCGCTGCCTGATACAAATCGCTCCACCTCGCCAACCAGAATGACATGGTCGCCGGCATCCACGACCTGCCGGCTGAGGCACGCCATCATGGCCAGGCTGTCCGGGAGGACGGGCGGCTCATCCGCTGTCAGGTGAGCAAGCGCTTCCTGCTTCGCAGCTCCGCGGGAAGCAAACGCCCTGGACAGCTCACACTGCCAGTCGCCCAGCACATTGACGCTGAACCGTTCGGCACGCGTGAAGGCGGCACAGCAGGTGGCTGCCTTTGCCAGGCAGACCAGGATCAGCGGTGGGTCCAGCGATACCGACGTGAAGGAGTTGGCGGTGAACGCGCGCGCAGCGCCTTCCTCGTCGCGTGTCGCCACCACCGTGACGCCCGTCAGGAAGTGGCCGAGCATGTCCCGGAACGTCCTGGCCTCGCAGCTGTCGGCATCCATCCAGGTGGCCTTGGACATCGCTCCCTCCGGGCCAAACGGTTCCGGCGCAGTCTGCCGGCTCAGGCGACCCACCAGCGTTCGATGGCCTTCATGCCGTCCAGCGGCAGATCAGCGGCGATCTGTTCGGGAGTGCCCACGCCTTCGCCTAGGCCATGCACATAGTTCATGAACATCGGCACGATCGTGCCGCCATCGTCCCTGACGAGTGCTTGCATCTCGCCATACATCGCGGCGCGCCTGGCTTCATCGAACTCCGTCCGTGCCTGGATCAGAAGGGCATTGAAGCGCTCATTGTCCCAGTGCGTGTCGCCGAACGAAGCGCCCCTGGCATAGATCAGGGAGAACACAGCGTCCGGCGTGGGGCGGCCGGTCCAGTAGCAGGTGCAAAATGGCTTCTTTGCCCAGACATTGCTCCAGTAGCCGTCGCTGGGCTCGCGCACGACGTTGATGTCGATACCAGCCTTGGCAGCGGATTCCTTGAAGAGCAAAGCTGCATCGACCGCACCGGCAAAGGCGGCATCGGATGTGCTGAGATCGACGGCGAGGCGGTCGATTCCGGCCTGCTTCAGGTGATGCTTTGCCTTGTCCGGGTCGTAGGTCCGCTGCTCCAGCTCGTGGTTGAAATAGCGCTGGCTCGCCGGGATCGGATGGTCGTTACCGACGGTGCCATGACCGCGCAGAAGCGTCTGGACCCACTGCGCACGATCGATGCCCGATTTGAGGGCCAGCCGGACATTCAGGTCATCAAACGGCTTCACGTCGACCAGCATCGGCATGGTCGCATGCTGGTAGCCCTGGACCTCCAGGATGCGGATCCGGTCGCTGCGCTCAAGGAGCGACAGCGTCTTGGGATCGACGCGGTTCATCACGTTGATCTCGCCCGTCATCAGCGCGTTCTGCCGGGCGGTGGCGTCGTTGATGGCGACCAGCCTCACGCTGTCGGCGTGTGCGCGGCCTTGCTTCCAGTAGTTGGGAAAGCGTGATGCCTCGGCGGTGACGCCGGCCTCGAACAGGTCGAGCTTGTAGCCGCCGGTGCCGATGCCGGACTGCCAGTCGACGCTGCCGTCGGGATTGGCGGGCATGACCCCCAGGTGATAGTCGCTGAGCAGGATGGCGAGATCGGCGTTGCCCTCAGCCAGCGTGATCCGGACCGCCTGCGGACCATCCGCCTTCACCTCGGCGATCTGCTCGAAGATGCTCTTGGCCAGGGAGGTCGACGCCTCGCCACGGTGGTGGTTGATCGAGGCAACGACATCCTCGACGCTCAGCGGCTTGCCGTTATGGAACTCGACCCCCTGGCGCAGGCGGAACAGCCAGGTCTTGGCGTCGGGAGACGACTCCCAGGACTCGGCGAGTTCACCTACCGGCTTCCCCGCGGCATCCAGCTCCACGAGATTGTTGCGCAGGCCGCCATAGCTCAGGGCCATCATGAAGTCGTCCCAGGCAAGGCCGGGATCGAGGGTGTCCGTGGTGTTGGCACCGGCAAGGCCCAAGATGAGCGTGCCGCCCTTGACCGGATTGGCCCGTGCTGAACGGGGAAGGATGAGCCCGCTGCTGCCAGCGGCCAGCCCTGCCATGGCAAAGCCCTTCAGGACGCCCCGCCGCGATGGATGAGCCGCAAACCTGTGGTCGAACCAAGCCTCAGACATAGCGGATCCGCCTCCTCGACTAGCCTCACGCCGGCTTTGCGCAGCGCCACCATATTTGTACGAACGTACAATAGCGAGATTTGTACGTTCGTACTAAAAGGCCTGTCAAGAAGCTCGGTCATCACGGCAGGGCAAGCGAAGGTGAGATCCGTCGAGCTTGATTTATCTTACAGTCACCCTTTGGCATCGCGGCCACCCTCCCTGCTCTGCGACGTTGCATGCCTGACAAGAAGCGAAAGCCGCGCGTGTTCCGGTCAGGCGACGAGCGGCGGGGTGAGGTCATCGAGGCTGCGTTCCATTGCCTTCAGGAATCCGGCTACGCCAAGCTGTCGGCGCGCAGGATCGCCGACCGGGCTGGGATCTCGCTCGGGCAGCTGACCTACTACTTCAAGGACATGCGCGAGGTGCTGGTGGAGACCTACCGGCACGCTTCGCTGCAGCTCTTCGAGGCAACGCAGCAGGGCTTGAGCGACGCGCCAAAAAGCCCGACGGAGCAGTTGCACGTCTTTCTGGAGACGGGTTTCACCCGCGACTTCCTGCGACGTGATTACCTGCGCGTGCGGATCGACCTCTGGTCGGCGGCGCTGACACACGAGGAGATCGCGGCTGTGGAGCGTGAGCTTTACGAACGCTACCGGCTGCACCTCAAGACGATGATCGAAGCGGTCGCTGGAGACAGAGAGGTGCCGGCCGCGAGCATCGCAATGTTGGTCGATACGATCATGGCAACGCTCGACGGTTTATGGCTCGACTGGGAACGCCGGGGAAGCGAGGCAGCGGTCCGCAACGGGTTGGACGCCAGCATGCTTCTGGTCGAGTATGTCATGTCGAGGACCAGCCCGCCCCAGCAGTACAAGCCCTGAGGCTGACCAAGCGGGGTTGGATATCGAGAACACGGGTCCGCAGCCGAGATGGTCAGACGGTGCCCTTGCGCCGCCCGCCGACCTTGATGCTTGGCGTCGTCAGATCCGGTACCAGCGCCTTGCGCGGCCGGCCTCGCTTGGCGACCGCTGTCACTGCTTCCACTGTCTCTGGCGGCTCAGCTGGCGCTGCTGCCGGCGGTGCCACAGCCGCCTCCGGTTCAAGAGCAGCGGTCTGCTTGGCCTGTTTGGCTGAACGCAAGAGCAGGCCAGCTTCGGTAAGTTCGATCTCAAGGCGATCGCCAGTGGTGACGTCAAGGTGCTGGCGTGCCTCGGCTGGCAGGGTGAGCCAGCCGTCATAGTGCAATTGGATGGTGGGCAAAGGAAGCTCTGTTTCTAAAAGAGAGAACACTGCCATCCATTACACCATTATCCGCTCCACTTCGTCCAGGGCACCTTGCCCAAATCCGATCACATAACTGGGAGTGCGCAGCCATGCATGATTGGCTATGGCCACGGCCTTCCAACGTGCCACTGTTCTTCACGTAGGCGGTGATCCCGCTCGTCTGGGGCAAGATCCTCTATGGCCTGGTCCGGCTGGCTGACAAAGGCGGGGGATTGGTGATCTGCAACGACAACGACTTCGGGGCTGCGATGTAGCCGTGCTGGATCCAGCGGCAGGCGTCACAGGGCATGCCGGCTGCCCATGCCGAAGTGGTTGATGTACCGTCCGCTTCGCCAGCAGCTCGCAGCGTAGCTGCGTGCGTTCCTGGCATGGCCTTTGCCTCATGGCAGAACCGGCTCAACCGCCCGATCGTGCCGACCAGGCAGCACGTCCCCGGCATCTGCACCAGGAACCAGACAACGTGATCAAGCCAACGGAAGAGGCCCCGCTTCCGCGTTCCCGGATGCCGTCACCAGGTGCCCTGTTGTTGCTGATGGCTCTGACCGCCCTTGGGCAAATGGCCACCAACCTGGTCGTGCCCTCCCTTGGGGCGATAGCAGCGGATCTATCATTGCCGGCAGGCTCGGCAGGGCTGATCCTCTCCGCGGTGCTGATCGGGATCGGGCTTGGCCAGCTGGTGGTGGGTCCGCTGTCGGAGCGGGAAGGGCGACGGCCCGTGCTGCTGGCAGGGCTGGCGATCTATGTGGCAGCCAGCATTGCTGCGACGGTGGCGCCTAATGGCACGATGCTGCTGTTGGCCCGACTGATGCAGGGCCTGGGTGCCAGTGCCGGCCTGGCCCTGCCGCGTGCCATCGCTCGCGACCGCTACGCCGGCGACACGTTCTTGCGGGTCATGTCGCTGCTGACCTTGGCAATGGCGGTCATACCGGCGCTGGCACCGGTGCTGGGCGGTGTCATCTCCGGCCTGCACGGCTGGCGAGCATCATTGGCGCTGAGTGCCCTGTGTGGGCTCCTGGTCACCATCGTCGTGGTGCTGGTACTGCCGGAAAGTCACCATGGCCGCAGCCGAGAGGGCGGCATCGGGGCAGTCTTAACCAACTATCGCCATGTGCTGCGTGTACGTGCCTTCCTCGGCTACTCCTTGACGTCGGGCGCAGCGATTGCCGGTGGCTATGCTGCGTTTGCTGCAGCAGAACGCCTGTATGGCGGCACGTTCGGGTGGACACCGACCGAGGTCGGGCTGGCCACGGCCAGCTATGCCATGGCCTTCCTGATGGGCGGCCTGTTGGCGCCACGCCTGCGTGTTGGCCCACAAGCACGCATCCGCACCGGCATTTGCCTGCTGGTACTGAGCGCGCTTTTGTTCCTGGGCCTGCAGGCTACCGGCCTCGTCTCTGCCTGGCTGGCAATGGCCATGATCATCCTCTCGCAGATCGGTGTCGGGTTCATGCTGCCGCCGGCAATCGCACTGGGCCTGATGGCGGTGGAGGGTGCTGCCGGCACCTCCAGTGCGGTCATGGGGGCGTTGCACATGCTGGCGGGGGCGGCTGGAGCAGCGATGGTCGGAGCGATCGAGGCACCTGCCATCTGGGCTGTGCCGACGGTCCTGCTTGCCTGTGCAGGCCTCGCAGCTGGTTGCGTCTTGCTGACGCGACCGAACAGCTCGCTGCGCTGACGTGAAGTCGAAGACCTGCGAGAGACAGTACGAGTGATCTACCAAACTCCTGATCCGGCCAAACCGGCACCAAAACAGAGCCAAAAACGCCTGAAAATCGCCTCAAAATGCCCTTATTTTGGCTAAGAATCGGCTGTTTTTGCAGCCATGTTGGAGCTCAACCACCTGTCCATCATGCCCTTCCACTTGGTGGATCGAAGAAGCGGTCTGCAGGATCGGGTGGCATTGGCGGTCCAGGCAGCGCCAGTCGAGCCCGTTCGGTGGGTGTAAGACCAAGGACACTGCCAAGCTTAGTCAGCGCACTCAGATGATAACCGGCCATACTTGCAAAGTCGTTGCGCTCCATGGTCTTCAGGCGACAAAAAGTCTCCAAAGTAGATCTGTCAGCCGGTGTCAGCCAATACGCAACCTCTGCCACTTCCCGCCACACAGCACGCTCGACAGCATTCTTGAGGGTCTTAGGCGGTGTACCCACCACACCTTCAACCAACGGCTCGTCTGCACGCTTGCCATGTCGATCCGCGCGAAAGCCCCCGTTCAACCTGAGGCGCTCAGTAGGGACGGGTAGTCGTCCGCGCATATTGGGTTCTCCAAAAACTTCAATTTTGCCAATGAGTACGCGAGCCAGCCAATACGGTACTGCAGCCTTTCGACTGCAGAGAATCGGGTGGCCCCGGGGGTACCTGGAGTGGCCAGACTTTCTCGGATTCACATAGTTAGCATCACGGGTGGATGAACCCGGTCCCGGTCCCGAAGGGCGCCAGAGATTGCAACCGCCCGGGATAGCTCGCGCATGAGCCCCACCGATTGCACATGCTTTCGACGTCATCGCCGGCGCTCTCGACGCGGCCTCGCCGTGTGCAGGGCAGAGCATGCTCCTGCTCACCGCCCGTGCTCCAGGCGCAGGATCATCAGGCCAGCGGGGAACTTCAGCAGCCGGCAGGCCAGGCTTGGCAACAGGCTCTTGATCGGCGCATTGAGCATGACCCGGCCGTGGTCAAGGTAGATGCGCCAGCCGTGTAGCCGGCCTTGTCCAGGGCTCGTCGGGCTGCCTCGGCCTCCAGGGACATAGGCGAGATCTAGTTCAACATTGAGCTTCCGATGGATCAACCACACTGGTTCATGTTGCGCGTACCCACCCACCCCACAGTGGTCAGGGCTAAAGCCCCTGACACACGTGTGTGGGTGGTGGGTTTGGTGTCCACACCGGTACTCCTGTGCAGTTTCCACACCGGTGTGGGTGACCAGTGTGGGTGGTTGCCGGCTTGTCGAGCCGATCATTCTGCAGCCTCCACGAGGGTGTTCAGGTCGATGGTGGAGGCCATGTGCATGGCTGCCTCACTGGCTGGTTCTGCATCTTCCGCAGTCTTCCTAGTGGTCCGGGCGATGCCGGTGATCACCGAGTAGTTGGCGCGCTTGCCAACCTGGGCGTTGGCCTGGATCACCCCATCTGCGAACAGTGCTTCCATCGCTGCGTGCAGGTTCTTGGCGGTGCATCCCTCGTGCAGGGCGGCCTTGATGATGACCTTGGGCGCATAGTTCCCAGCACGCTCGGAATGCGAGACCGAGCGGTTCTGCGCCGTGAGCTTGTCCAGCGCTCGAAGGAACACTGCCTTGTGGTTGGCGAGTTCCTGATAGGCGCCAATCTTGTCCGCCATCGTCTCGGGCGGGGCATCGGCCAGATGCGAGACCCCATAGTCGTCGACGACGATCTCGTACTCGAACATCGGCGCATAGTTGGCCTTGGCAAGCTTCAGGTAGCGGCGGGTCAGCCCATCATCGTCCTTCTCGTGCAGAAGGATGCGGGCGCGCACCGTGCCGTCCCAGCCTGTCGATCCTGAATATTCAGCTTCGTTTTTCGGTGGGTGGGCCAGCAGCAGCACGCAGCCCTTCAGCTCAAGTGCCAGGCCAGCCAGCAGGTTCACATAGGCAGTGACCTGGGCCCGATCATTCTCCGAGCCGGGGAAGGTCTGCGCCACCGTGTCGACGATCACGAGCTTTGCCTTGGCCGAAATCGCGGCCGCTCTTAAGGCATTATAGGCCGGCGTCGGCGACGTGATGCCAGTTCGGGCATCGAACGCTACCAGCGCATTGCCGGCCCCGACCCTTGGCGCGAACAGGAGCTGACCCGGAGGCCTGATGTGTGTGCCTAGGCTTTTTACCATGCGGTGATACCTGCGGTGCAGCTCATCCGCATCGTCTTCACAGGAGTAGACGAGTACCGTGCAGCCGTGCGTCTTCATCCCGAGGAAGGCATGGCCACGCTGCACCATCACCCCGAGTTGCAGCGCGAGCTGAGACTTGCCGACGCCACCCTTGCCAGTGAGCAGCGCAACGGTCCCAGCCGGCAGCAAGCGCTCCACGATCCATACCCGAGGCGGCGGATCAATCCCCTCTAAGGAAGCCGAATTGATCATGGCCAAGGATTCAGGCTTGGCCTGCTCCCGCTTGGGCGGTGGTTCACCGCGCAGGTAGGCGGCTTCCGCGTCATCGATATCTGCATAGAAGCCGGCCCGATCGGTCATGCCGCACCGCCCACGGCCCGCTCCAGGCCGCAGCGAATAATCCTAGCAATTTCCTCAGGTGGATCCTTGAGGCCGGCTTCGCGGGCGGCCTTTCCAAGAGCGTCGAAGATCTCATGGGCGCTAGCTTGGTGGGTGTGGATCAGGTCGCCCGCCCGCCAAGCACAGCCGTGCAGCTTCTTGTGCCGTTCACCTTCCGGTGCGCGGGCGACCGCACGAGCCAGAACGTCCAGCGGCACTAGCTCGTCGTGGTAATGTGAAAAGCGCTCACTCGCAGACGCGAGCTCGATCCGCCTGAGTGCCTTGACTGGTTCCGGGACCTCCAGCGCGACCAGATCCCGATCCAGCGAAGTGGACGCGCTTAGCCACCGGGTCAGACATCCCGACGAAGCCGGGTGCAGCCGTGTAGATGATCTGGACGGGCCGCAGGGTGCACTCGTCGATCGGTGCGCCAAGCATGGCCCGCTTGATCTCGTGCCCGTAGAGCGGCCGGTCCAGCAGGAACCACAGCCGCATCTTCGCACCGGGCTTGATGCCGGCGGATGCGCTCGCGACCACGATAAAGCCGGCGCCGTGGAAGGCAGTCGGGAAGGTCCGTTCAATCAGGCTACGGGCGAAGTCGACGATACGGTGCGGCAGATACCAGCCGTCAGGCGCCAGCACATTATCAATGTCAAACGCGACCCATTCCCGAGGAACGTCAGCCAGGGTTGCTTTGAGGATCGAGCCATTCCGTGTTGGCTTGTCGATCAAACGGCGCTTCAAGTTAGCTAGATCGAGCCCAGGCTTCACGGCTGCTCGAACAACACAGCACCAGGGCTGGGCCTGAAGGTAGCACTGCACCTGGAAGAGGTGGTGCAGGTCGGTGATGCGCACCGACCTCGCACTGAAGGTGGCAGCGTAGTCGTAGTTCTTTGGAGCTTCCTGGCCGATCGTCCAGATCTTCCGCAGCTCGCGGCGGCGGCTGGTCAGGATCGTCAGATCACGCGGATGGGCACCGGCCAGCGAGGAAATGGACGCCTCGAACTTGGCTTTGGCCGGTTCAGCCATAGCGCCATGATCATCTTCTGCGCCTGTTAGTGGGGGCGGACGCCACTTACGAGGTGGCGGAAGCGAGCGAAGGAGCGGGGGCAAGGTGACAGGCATCATCTGCCCTCCGGAACCCGAAGGTTCTGTTCAGCAGTGCTGCTGCTTTCGTCTTTTAGAAGATTCGCGACCGCAAGAAGTGTATCATTTGTAAACTGGCGAATGATCGTCAAGTCGCCGGCCCCATACTTGCGGCGGACGCTTCGTTTGGATTGATCAAAATCTCTAGGTTTACTGTCTATCAGATCAACAAGTTGATAGCCGACTTCTTCATGAAAGAACGACATATCTGAGCCATAAATGTCGAGTTCGATACTGGCTCCAGGAACGGGGCCAAAGAAGGAAACGCCAATTCGATGAAAAAAGTATTCAGGGCCAAGTTTGCCGGCAGCCTCCAAGACTGCATTAGGTGCCATGGCCTCAATGAGTGCCGTCAGAGCATCGGCAACGCGATGGCGAGTGGGAAGTGTCTGCAGTTGCGGTACTTCGAAGCCGCCCATGTTCCAGGCACCGTCACCTTCGATCCAATCCCCCTGGAACTGACTGCTGTCTGTGGACGGCCCTTGGGTGCGGCATGCATTGCTAAAGGAGCGGACGCGATCGAAGTCGCGCACGATCTTCTCGGCAGGTTCCTTCTCGAACCGGCTCCCGCCGGCAGCGACCAGCAAGAGGGCAGCATCTCGAGCCGCCATTCGCGCGGCACTAGGGCCCCGCCCGCTCTTTGTCACAAGCCCAGCTTCGCGGAGGCTCCGGTAATAGGTAGTCACCGTCGCCTTGGAGATGCCGAGTATGTCGGCGACCGTCTCGATCAGCTCACCCGAAGTGGCCATGCAAGCACCCCATGAATGTACCATCGGTTATGACAGCCAATGGCGCTACAGTCAACACCATTGGTTCTCATAGCCAATGGGCATTCGGGGATGCAGAACGAATGACTGTCGCGGCGCGCTGCGACGTGCTTCTCTCCAATGATCATCGC
The DNA here is from genome assembly GCF_036263595.1 of Geminicoccus sp. Classification (NCBI taxonomy): domain Bacteria; kingdom Pseudomonadati; phylum Pseudomonadota; class Alphaproteobacteria; order Geminicoccales; family Geminicoccaceae; genus Geminicoccus; species Geminicoccus sp. The sequence continues at coordinate 17,579 of NZ_DATAGQ010000133.1, forward strand.
CTCAAGGTGCCGGCAGGACTGCTACGTGTTGGCCTTGGCTGATGAAGCAGCGCCCATGATGCTGCGATGGGCCGAACCGGTATCAAGATCAAGAGGACGGCATGACCGGCGAGACTGATCTCCCAACCCTCATCCGCTCCATGCAGCCGGTGCTGCGGCCTGGTGTCTTCGTCTTTGCCACCTTGCCGCTTGGCAAGCTGCCGGACGACATCCTCTCGCCGGTGATGGTCTTTCAGGAGGAAGAAGGAACCACGCTCGTGGTCGATCAGGCCTCAGCGCAAGCTGCAGGCTTGAGCGGCATCTTCCCCTGCCGCATGATCACCTTGAACATCCATTCCTCGCTGGAGGCGGTAGGCTTCCTCGCGGCGGTCACGGCCCGATTGGCGTGAGCGAACATCGGCGTCAATCCCGTCTCCGCCTTTCATCACGATCATCTGTTCGTGCCGGTGGCGCGGGCCGACGATGCGATGAGACTGCTGCATGAGCTGGCGCACCGGGCATGATGCTCATGATGGCGTCTGCCTCGTTCTCTCAACGAGCCGTTTTGGGAGCGGTGCGTGCGCAGCAACGGCAGGCAGCGGCTGTTGACGAAGCATCGTTCCGGGATTTGGTTCTTTCTGTCTACGTTTCCTGATGCTTGCTTCTGAGAGTAATAGGAGCGCAACCGCAGCTCATCGGCTACGTCAGGGCCTCACCCTCGACCAGACGCGCAGCTTCGGATGGATGCGCCGAGGCTACCAAATGCCGATCCTTATCGACGAGTTGCCGAACGATGAAGCGCCACCCTATCCTGTGGCGGCCGCCTCAAAGCATGTCGAGCAACGCTTTCGCCTCCTGCAGGTCCGGCAGGTCGAACCCTTCCGTGAACCAGCCATGGATCGAGAGGAGCAGGTCGCGCGCTTGTTGCCGCTTGCCCTGCTGCACCCAGAGCCCGGCCAGGCTTGTTCCTGCACGGAGCTCCAGCAGCTTGCCATTCCTCGCACGGGCGCAGTCCAGCGCCAGACTGAATGCTCTGACGGCATCGTCCGGGCGCTCTTGTGCAAGGGCCAGGCGACCACGCAGGCGGTGCAGCTCGGCTACCGTGTAGAGATCGTGATGTGACAGGGCGAGCCCGAGCGCGTCCTCAAGCACTGCTGCCGCCTCAGCGGTCCGGGCAGCGTCGAGCAGGGCCTCGACAAGAAGGGCCGACAGGGTGGGAATGTGCAGCACGGTGCCGCTGGCCCGCCAGCCCGACAGGCCCCGGCTCATCAGCTCGATGCCACCCTCGAGATCGCCCGCCCGCGCCCGTGCCCAGCCCAGGAAGATCTCGCCGCCAGTCGCATAGAAGGTAAAGCCGTACTCGCGCGAGAGCGCCAAGAGCTCCTTGGCTGCCGTCTCGCAGGCCCGTGGCTCCCGGCGCAGGACGAGGGCGATGCTCCCTAGGGCCAGCGCGAAGGCGAGGCTGACCGGGTGGCGGAGGCGCCGCGCCTCCGCCAGGCCTTGGCGAACCAGTGCAAGGCCTGTGTCCGGCCGACCAGCCAGCGTATGCGCCCAGCCGGCATACTGCGCGCAGATGACCGCCGGAGCTTCACCATGCGAATGCAGGCAGGCACCCGCTGGCAGCATGGAGCAGGCCTCAAGTCCACGGTCCAGCGCCTCGATGGCATGCGTCAGCTCACCGCGGATCAGGCGGCTCGTGCCAAGTGCCCGCCAGGCCAGCGCCTGCTCTGCCAGGTCATCTCGTCGTCCGGCCACAGCGACAAGACGTTCAGCGAGGGTCAGGCTCTGCTCGAGTTCACCTCGGTCGTGGACGCAGTTCCAAAGCCCGCGCAGCGCCGCGAACAGCGCATCCCCATCCGCCAGACGCTCGGCCAGTTCCCGCGCACGATCATAGGTTGCTCCCACCTCTCGTGCCGCGTGGCCCTTGACCGCAATCAGCGATGGGCCGGCCGCCAGCCGCAAGCCCAGCTCCCGCCGATCACGCTCCTCCGTCTCAGGCAGGAATGGCAGCAGTCGCAAGCCCGCCTCGAGATGCCGAATGGCTTCGGCGTTCGCATAGCGGCGCGTCGCTGCCCGGCCGGCCTCAGCCCAAAGGTCGACGGCCCGCGCGATCTCGCCAGCGGCCTCGGCATGACGGGCCAGCAGTTCCGGCTCGGCTATCACCGTCTCCGGGAAACGCTCCGCCAGCACTTGGACGATCCTGCTGTGCAGGCGCTGCCGCTCCGCCTTCAGCAGGCTCTCATAGGCGGCATCACGCACCAGGGCGTGCTTGAAGGTGTAGCTGGCCTCGGGTGGCTCACCACGGGCGAACACCAGCTCCGCGGCAGCGAGCCGGTCGAGGGCCGCCTGCAGCCCGGCTTCGGGCATGGGCGAGACGGCCGCAAGGAGCGGGTAGGTGAACTCCCGCCCGATGCAGGCGGCGACCTGCGCCACCTCCTTGACCCCAGGCACCCGGTCCAGCCGGGCCATCAACGAGGCATGCAGCGAGACCGGCACCGCCACGCCCGCAGCCCCAGCCTCGAGTACCGCTTTGGTCAGCTCCTCGACGAACAGCGGCACCCCATCGGTCCGCGCAGCGATCTCACCCGGCAGCCCAGGCGGCAGGATCCGGTCGTTAGCAAGCCGCCGCACGATCGTCTCGGTGGCCTCACGGCCAAGGCGGTTCAGCGTGAGCCGTGTCACGTGCGGGTGCCCGCCCAGGGCCGGCTGGTTGTCAGGGCGGGTGGTCAGCAGCAGGAGCACCCGCGCGCTCGCGATCCGGTCGAGGGCCAGCCCCACGAGCTCGAGGGTGGTGGGGTCGATCCAGTGGGCGTCTTCGAGCACCATCAGCACTGGATGCCGCCGTGCCAGGCCTAGCAGCTGCTCGATCAAGACGGCTAGCGTGCGCGCCCGCCGTTGTTGTGGCGTCAGCTCCAGCGGTGCATAGCGGCTGCCGGTATCAAGACCGAGCAGCCCCGCAACCAAGGGCGCCACCTCAAGGCTATCCTCAGCACCCTGCTGCAGCAGCGCCTCGAGCTTGTCCAGCCGCGCCGCTTCGTCCTCATCCGCGGCAAAGCCGGCAGCAACGCGGATCTGCTGCGCCACCGGCCAAAGGGCTGTTCCGGTATGGTGGGGTGAGCACTGGTAGCGGAGCGCGATGTGCTCATCGTCGGCCACCGCATCCAGGGCACCCCGGACCAGGCGGGACTTGCCGATGCCGGCCTCGCCGACTAGCAGCACCGCCTGACCCTCGCCAGCTGTTGCCTGCCGCCATCGCTCGAGCACCAGCGCCAGCTCCTGCTCGCGTCCGACCATCGGCAGCAGCTGGCCCGGCCGCTTGGCCTCAAAGCGGCTGTTGGCGGAGCGCTCGCTGATGACCTGATAGCCTGCCACGGGCTGAGCAAAGCCCTTGAGATGGACCTGGTCGAGCGGGTGCATGTCGAAGGCCTCGCCCAGGAGCTGGCGCGTCTCTTCTGCGACGATGACGGTGCCCGGTGGAGCGATCGCCTGCAGCCGCGCGGCCAGGTTCGGTGTCTCGCCGACCACGGCCTCCTCCTGGGCGGCCGCCTCGCCGATGATGTCACCGACCACCACAAGGCCCGTGGCAATCCCGACCCGGGCCGCAAGCTGCTCCTCGGCCGGCGTGGCAAGGCATCCGACCGCTTCGATGATGGCGAGGCCGGCCCGCACCGCCCGCTCGGCCTCGTCCTCGTCCGCCCTGGGCCAGCCGAAATAAGCCAGCAGCCCATCACCCATCAGCTTGGCGACGTGGCCACCGCAGCGGGTGACCTCGACCGCAGCAGCGTTCTGGTAGGCCAGCAGAACGGTCCGCATCTCCTCCGGGTCGAGGCGCGCCGAGAGCGCGGTCGATCCGACCAGATCGATGAACATCACCGTGAGCTGCCGGCGCTCGGCATGGGGTGATGCGGGTGCCGCCGGTGGGATGCTTGCCTCGGTGGTGACGGTCGCCGAGCTGGAAGGAGCCACAGGTAGCGCCGCGATGGCCTGCAGCATCAGCCGCCGGTGGCCGACCGACGTGACCCCAATCTCCTTGAGGTCGTCCGCAGTCAGGCCTGGCAGGACCCGGTCGTCGACGTCGTTGTCACGGAACGCCTGCGCGTACCGGCTCAGGCCCAGCCCGTGCAACCACGCATCGACGTCCATGCCTTGCCCTCCGCCGAGGATCCTGGCCTTGCCCATTCACTGCACTCTAGACGAGAACAGCAAGAAGCGCTGCGCTGACGGCTCCTACCTCCGTATCGTCATCAAGGATGGCAGAACACACCTCGAGTGGTGCTCCAGGTCATACCGAGAGGGATGCCCTGGTCAAACGAGTGCGTAGAAATGATCTGTCCGAACCTTCGATTGCTGCTCAGGGCCTGCTGGACATCCACCCTCGCTCTTGTCGAAGGCCTCCTGCTGCCACGATCATGCCGGCCGATAATGTCGTTCCCGATCATGCTCCTGCTTGATATGCTGAGCCTTCCTCGACAGCAGGTTGATGCGGCAGATGTTCTTGGGACGCAGCATTGCGGCACTGCTTCTGCTCGGGTCGGCCCACGTCGTTGCCGCCGACGCACCTGTCATCCATCCGGCACCCATCGCTTATGCAGCGATCGACTGGGCGGCACCCCCGCTGCGTACCCGCTATGCCAGTCCTGACGGCAGAGGAACCGGTGCATCGCACATCAGCCCGCTTGCTCTTGTGGAGCTGCTTCCAACGCTACAGGCAGGCGATCGCCTGATCCTCGTTGCAGGCCGCTATCCGAGTGCCACTGTTACGGCCAAGGGTACGGCTGCCCATCCGATCAGCATCGAAGCACAACATCCCGCCTGCACATCCGGCTTCAGGCTGAACCCCTGTAGCGGTACCAGATTCAACAACACGAGCCTTACGATCAAAGACAGTTCCTACCTCCGGGTCCACGGCATGTCCTTCGATGTGGACTTGGACAAGAAGGCCAATGGCATCACCATCCTTGCAAGCCACCATCTGGCGATCACCCGCAACTACTTCTTCCAGCAGACCAGCACCGGTCTGTTGATTGGCGGGAAGGCTAGCGCTCCAGTGAGTCAGGTC
>NZ_DATAGQ010000134.1:0-18486 GCF_036263595.1 Geminicoccus sp.
GTTGCCCGCCGAGCTTAAGCCCGCCAGCGCCATGGCCGGCATCAGCCAGAGCACCGAGCCGCCGCCGGCCAGCAGCAGCATCGCCAGCACCTGCGGCAGCAGCGACAGCGCCACCAGCCGCCTCGCCCCGATCCGGTCCACCAGGAAGCCGGAGCCCAGCATGCCGATCAGCGAGAAGGCCGCGAACACGGCGACGCTCGTGGCGAACCAGGCGACCGACCAGCCTTTGGCGGCGATCAAGGAGCCCTGGTGGAAGAACAGGGCGGTCAGCACGAAGCTCGGCGCGAACACGGTGGGCAGGAGGAGCAGGAAGCGCCGCTCCATGAGGAGGTCCAGCCGCTCCCGCCATGACGAACCCCGCGCTGGTCCTGGTCCCCTGCGCTCCGGGAGCTGCGCGCGCCGCAAGAGCAGGGCCAGCAGCGGCAGGACGACCCCCAGCACCACGCCGCCCACCACCAGCCAGGTGAAGCGCCAGCCAAGCGTGAACAGGCCGAGCGTGGCCAGCACCGGCAGGATGGCCTGCGACACCGGAAAGCCCAGGCTGCCGATACCCAGCGCCCGTCCCCGCGCCGCGTCGAAGCCGCGCGCCAGGATCGTCATCGAGAGATGCGACATCAGCCCCTGGCCGGTCAGGCGCAGGAGGAAGACGATCGGCAGCAGCATCAAGGGATGGGTGGCCGCCGCCATGCCGAGGCAGGCGGCGGCGAGCACGATCGCGGTCGCCAGCGCGAAGCGCCGGGGCGGCACGTCGTCCACCTTCGCTCCGACCCAGGCCAGCAGCAGGCCGCTCGACAGGGTGGCGATCGAGTAGAGGCTGCCGAACCCGCCGGGACTGAGCGCCAGCTCGGCCTGCAGTGCCGTGGCAAACAGCGCGATGAACCAAGTCTGGCCAGGACCCGACGTGAAGGCGAGCAGGAAGCCGCCGCCGATCAGGTCGGCCTGCCGATAGAGCGGATGGCTCCTGGCCGAAGCGATCCAGGTGTTGCGGGCGGCCACGGTCGCCGGCCTCCGCCGCTCTAGCCCAGCCCCCGCTCCAGGTCCTCGATCAGGTCGGCCGGATGCTCCAGCCCCACGGACAGCCGGATCAGGTCCTCGTGGATTCCGATCCGGCCACGCTCCTCGACCGGCAGGCGCGCATGGGTCGTGGTCGCCGGATGGGTAGCGATGGTGCGGCTGTCGCCGAGATTGTTGGTGATCTCGATCACCTGGAGCCGGCGCAGGAAGTCGAACGCACCGGCCTTGCCGCCACCGGTCCGAAACGACACGAGCGTGCCGCCGGACATCATCTGTCTGGCCGCGATGTCGTGGTGACGGTCGCTGGCAAGACCTGGGTAGCGCACCCGGCTCGATCCCAGCCGCTCGTGCAGCCAGTCCGCCACCTGCGCAGCACTGGCCGCCATCCGCTCCACCCGCAGCTCCAGCGTTTCCAGGCTTTTCAGCAGCACCCAGGCGTTGAACGGCGAAAGGATCGGCCCGGTATGCTTGATGAAGGGGTGGAGGACATCGTCCCTGGTCAGGCGGTCGCAGGCGATCAGCCCGCCCAGGACGCGCCCTTGGCCATCCGCATGCTTGGTGGCCGAGGTCACCACGATGTCCGCGCCGTGCTCGGCGGAACGCTGGCAGATCGGCGAGGCCAGCGCATCGTCGACAACCAGCTTCGCGCCGGCTGCATGGGCGAGATTGGCCACGGCGCCGATGTCGATCAGGTCCAGCGTCGGGTTGGCCGGTGTTTCGACGAGCACGAGGTCGGCCGGCCGGCCCAGCGCCTGCGCGAACCCGTCCATGTCCCAGGCATCCACGAAGTCCACCTGGACGCCATAGCGCGGCAACAGGTCGGTGCAGAGCCACATGCACGAGCCGAACAGGGGCCTGGATGCCACCAGGCGGCTGCCGGCCTTCATCAGCCCGAGCAGCACGCCCTGGATCGCCGCCATCCCGCTTGCGGTCGCGATCGCTGCCTCGGTGCCCTGCAGCTCCGCCCAGCGCTCCTCCAGCGCATGGATGGTCGGGTTGCCAACCCGCGTATAGCAGTACCGTCCACCCGGCTCGCCGAAGCACGGCTCCGCCGCTTCCCCACTCTCGTAGGAAAAGCTCGCGGTGACGAAGAGGGCATCGGACGTTTCGCCGAAGCCGGTACGAAGCCGTGGGCGATGGAGCATCGCGGTGGCACGGCGCAACTTGCTTGCCAAGCTGGCAACTCCGCTGGCGTTGCTCTTCATGAATCGGCCGCCTGGATGCGCTCGCCGGTCCCGCCCGTCAATCGGATGCAGGCACCCCGGTGCCGACGATGTCGCGCAGAAGCGGGATGCCCTCGGCCTTGAGCCTGTCCGCGAGCCCGCGCCGCAGGCGACGGACGAGGCCCGGCCCTTCGCTGACCAGCCCGCTATAGAGCTGGATCGCGTCGGCACCGGCGCGAAACTTCTCATAGGCCCGCTCGACCGAATCGACCCCGCCCACGCCGATCATCGGCAGCTCGGGCAGTTTTTGGCGAAAGCGCGCGAGCAGGGCCGTGGACGGCGCGAACAACGGTGCTCCCGACAGCCCGCCCGTCTCGCCCCGGAACGGCGACCGCAGCCCGGCCGGCCGGGCGACTGTGGTGTTGGAGACGATCAAGCCGTCGGCGCCCTCCTCGACCAGGACCCGGGCGATCGCCTCCTCGTCGGCCTGGTCGAGATCCGGCGCCACCTTCACGAAGAACGGCCGGGTCCGCCCGCCGCTGGCCACCTGGTCGCGCACCGCGCGGACCTCGGCCACCAGCCGCTTGAGCGCGTCCTGTTTCTGCAAGAGCCGCAGGCCCGGCGTGTTCGGCGAGCTGACGTTCAGGACGAGATAGTCGACCAGGTCATGGAGACGGCGCACGCCCAGGCGGTAGTCGTCGACGGGATCGGCGGAATCCTTGTTGGCGCCGACATTGGCACCCAGCACCGGTCCCTTCGGCGACCGCCGTTCCAGCCGCCGCGCCACCGCGTCCAGCCCGTCATTGTTGAAGCCCATCCGGTTGATGACCGCATGGTCCTCGTCCAGCCGGAACACCCTGGGTCTGGGATTGCCCGGCTGGGGCTTGGGGGTCACCGAGCCGATCTCGACGAAGCCGAACCCCATCCGCCCGAGCCCGTCGAAGGCTTCCGCGTTCTTGTCGAAGCCCGCCGCCATCCCGATCGGCACGGGCAGGTCGAGCCCGGCCAGCACCGTGCGCAGGCTCGGTGTGGCGATCGGCCGCCCGGCTGGCAGGAGGGCCGCCGCGCGCACGGCCGCCCGATGGGCGGTCTCAGGCGGCAGGAAACGGAACATCCGGTGCAGCATGCGGTCGGTCAGGCGCCCCGCGCGATGAACTCGGGGTTCTCGAACCCTGGCTTGGCGTAGCCCAGCGGCGAGCCGTCCAGGCGCACGACCTTGCCGCCGGCCGCCTCGAGCACGGCCTGGCCGGCCGCGGTGTCCCATTCCATCGTCCGGCCGAAGCGCGGGTAGAGGTCGGCCTTGGCTTCGGCGACCCGGCAGAACTTGAGCGAGCTGCCGGCCGACACGATGTCGGCGACCTTGTTCTCGGCAAGCCAGGCATCGGTCCGTGCGTCGCGGTGGGAGCGGCTGGCGACCGCGACCGGTTCGGCCGGCACCGGCCTGGCCGCGATCGCTCGGGCACCGTCCTTGTCGCGAAGCGTGGCGCCGTGGCCGAGCGCGCCCCACCAGGCCGTGCCGATCGCCGGGGCCAGCACGACGCCAAGGATCGGCCGCCGGCCCTCGATCAGCGCGATGTTGACCGTGAACTCGCCGTTGCGCGCGATGAACTCGCGCGTGCCGTCCAGCGGATCGACCAGCCAGAACGTGCCGCCGCCGATGTCCGGGATGTTCCCGGCCGCGACCGCTTCCTCGGCGACGACCGGGATGGACGGCGTCAGCACCCGCAGTTCCTCGAGGATCAGGACCTCGGCATCCTGGTCGGCGGCGGTGACGGGCGATCCGTCGGTCTTGGCGGTGGCGGCCGCACCCTGCTCGTAGTGGCGCAGGATGGCTTCCCCGGCACGATCGGCGATGGCGACCAGGCGGGGAAGGAGGAGGACGGGCGGGAACAAGAGCGGGCAACTCCACCGATGGCTGTCGGCCGCGCCGGCAATGCGGCAGGACCTGCGCGCGTTTACCTTTCTTCAACCTGTTTGTGCCAGTGTGAACGGATCACGGGTGGCGCATCGAGATGCCGCGCCGCCCCGGTCGGAGAGCAGCGGCGCGATGCAGTTCGGACAGATGCTGGGCAGGCTGATCGGAAGCGAGCCGGCTGGTGCTGCCGCGCAGGACCATGGACCGGCCGGGCAGCCCTTCGCCCTCTACCCGCCGCGGACGGATCGTGGCCTCGATCCTACCCGGTGGGACATGTTCGCCGCCCGGATCGCCGATCTGCGCAAGCTCCATCTCCTCCAGTCCGAGCAGCGAACCCATGGCTGCCTGCAGATCCTCGACCTCGAGCAGATCCGGCTGCGCTTCGGGCGCCGCTGGATGGATGTGCGGGAAAAGGCCTTTCAGCTGATCGAGCACGCGCTCGACAAGGGGCTGGGCGAGGACGATTTCTACCTGCTGGCCTCGGAGACCCGTCTCTACCTGCTCTGCACCGGGGCACCTCGTCGCGATGCCGACCTGCGCGCCCGCCTGATCGCCGCCGCCATCACCGAGCGCCTGTGCGGCGTCATCCCGGGCGGCGTCGCCGTGCGGGTGAAGTCGCTGGCGGTCGACATGGAGGTGCTGCTGGCCGACGTCGTCAACCTGCACACGCTGGAGGAACGGATCGAGGCGGCGATGCAGGCCGCGGACCGCGCCGAGAAGGAGGCCTTCGCGGCGCTGCGGGCGAGCCTGGCACCATCCTGGCAGCCGGTCCTGTCCCCGCGCCGCGGCATGGTCGGCGCCTACCGCCTGGATCCGGTCATCAGCGGGGAAGGGATGCCGGTCTGCAGCCTGCAGCACCATCATCCCGGTACCGTGAACGGCGTGTTCGACGCGGAAATGGACGGCTGGGCGGTCGAGACGGCCTGTTCGGCCCTGCCGGACACGGTCGCCCGCGGGCGCAAGGCGCTCCTGGTGGTGCCCGTGCACTACGAGACCCTGGCCTCGATCGCGCTGCGCGACCCGTTCTGCCTTGCCTGCCGCAAGCTGCCGAAGGCTTCGGCGCGCCGTCTGCTGTTCGAGGTCCACGACCTGCCCGGCGGGCTGGTGCAGGCGCGGGTGCGCGAGCTGATGGCTTATCTCAGGCCATTCTGCGTCGGGATCCTGGTCCGCCTGGACGGTGCCTATACCGACCATCTGGCCGGCACGGGCATCGTCGGGGTCAGCATGGTCGATCCTTCGCCGGACGACCCGAGCCAGGCGGCGCTGGCCCGCGAGTTCGCCCTGTCCGCCCGCCTGCACGGCCTGCGCTCCTATCTGTTCGAGGCGATCTCCCCTGCCACCTGCCAGCGTGCTGCCCGTGCCGGCATCGACTACCTGGCCGGCAGCGGCTTCATGCCATCCCTTCACCGCCCCGGCCCCGCCATCCTCAGCCACCCGCCGCCCCGCGCCTGAACCTGGCGGACCCGGACAGTGACTAGGACAGGATCCCCAGAACTGGTATATTCTGCACCCTTCATCCGGCGCAGGAGGCTCGCTGTTGCATGTCTCGATCAATGGCACGAACGAACCCGATGCTTCCGCGATCACCATTCCCGGATCCGCCGCCGCGGGAGCGAAGGGTGCAGCCTGGAAGGCCGGATTCTGCATGAACGAACCCGAGCCTGTGCATCCGCAACCGGTGCCGCGAAGCAACGACCGGGACGGCTGTACGAACGAACCCGAGCGCCCTGGCATGGCGTCGGAAGCGTTCGCCACCTCCTGCGGCGCAGGGTCGGGACATGACTGCCGGCCTGCCTCAGCCGGGCTCCGACAGCTCCACGAGACCCAGGGCTTCCGCGCGCCGGCGCATGCCCGGGATCACCTGGTAGACGGCCGGGTCCAGCACCGCGATGTCCTCGATCAGCAGCCGGTCGCGGATGCCGGCAAGCTGCGGGTCGGCCGCCGCCGCCCGCAGGCCCCGCAGCAGTGCTGCTTGGACCTCCTCCGGCACGGCCAGCCCGGTGATGTAGGGCAGGGCGGGCGCCGAGGGCGACCAGGCCAGCACCCGCAGTCCCGCCAGGGCGGCCGGCCGATGCCGCCGCACGAGGCTAAGCGTGGCGCAGTCGATCGCCGCCAGGTCCGCCTGGCCATCTTTGACCGCAGCCAGGCTGGCGACATGGCCGCCGCTCACCCGGATGCTGCCGAAGAACGGCCGCTCACCGCTAGCCTCGGCGGCCATGAGGCGCAGGACGTTGCAGCCGGACTGGCTGTCATGCCCGTTGATGACGACCGCCGCCCCCCGCGTGTCGGCGAAGCTGGCGAACGCTGCATCCTCGCGGACGACGATGGCCGAGCGGTAGAGCGGGCCGCTGCAGCCTTCCGCCCGGTAGCAGGGTGTGGCGAGGTAGCGGACGCGCCCGGCCAGCGCGAAGCTCAGCGGATAGCCGCAGGTCTGCGCGAACAGGAGGTCGGGTGCCGTCCAGACCGTCATCGGCTCGTCCGGGCGGACCAGGGCCGATGGCAGGCCGGCAAGCCCGGCATGGCGGGCGATGCCGGCCCACCAGGCGTCCGTCGCGTCGCGGACCTCCGGCAGGTCGTACATCGGCAGGGATGCCTGCATCAGACCGCCTGCAGGAGGCGGCGCAGGATCGCCGCCGAGCTTGCGGCTACCTCGTCGACGAAGCGCGCGAAGTCGAAGCGGGAGTCCGTGCCTGCCAGGTCCGACAGCGCACGGATGTCCAGCCATGGCGTGCCGAATGCCTCGCACACCTGCCCGAGTGCCCCGCCTTCCATCTCGATGGCACGGCCGCCCAGCTCGCGAAACAGCCGCTCGCGGGTCGCCTCGCAGTGAAGATACTGGTCGCCCGACAGGATGGTCCCGTAGCCGATCTCGGCCGCCCGCCCGCTGCCGGCCGCGGTGACATGGCCGAGGCGAACGTCCTGCAGCGCCGCCTTCACCTTGGCCAGCAGCGCCGGGTCGACCGGGTAGCCCAGCCGGTCGGTCGGGTTGAAGAACGGCACGTGGCCGGCCTGGTAGGTCTGGACCGTGCCGTTCTCGATGACGCCGGCATCGTGCTGGATCGTCCGGTCCGCGACCACCACGTCGCCGATCTGCAGCGCCGGATCGAGGCCGCCGGCAACGCCGCTGAACATGATCAGCCGGCAGCCAAAGCGGTCGCACAGCAGGGTTGCCGTCAGCGCCGTGTTGACCTTGCCGATCCCCGCCCCCACCAGGATGACGTCATGGCCGTCCAGCCGGCCATGGTCGAACCTGAGCCCGGCGACTTCGGTCACGTCGTGGGCGACCAATGCTTGGCGGAGATGCGCAAGTTCCTGGGGAATCGCGCAGATCAGTCCAATCGTCACGGCGAGCTACTCCTGCAAGGCCGGCATGCCGCAGCTCTAGTGTGTTTCGCCGCGGAACGAAATCGCCGCTGCCCGTTCCGCTCGCGCCATCGCGGTCCCATCTGTGCAGCGAAGGCCGTAAGGAGATCCCCGCTTTGAGTCCGGCGCACCTGGACGGAGTCGACCACCTGATCGTGGGCACGCGTGATCTCGCCGCCGCCCGCGCCAGCTATGGGCGGCTCGGCTTCAACCTGACGCCGCGCGGCCGGCATGTCGGCTGGGGCACGGCCAACTACTGCATCATGTTCAAGAACGACTACCTGGAACTCCTGGGCATCGTCGATCCCGCAAAGTTCACCAACGGCCTGGACCGCCTGCTCGAAGAGCGCGAGGGCCTGCTGGGGATCGTGTTCCGTTCCACCGATCCGGCCGCCACCGCGTCGGCCTGGCACCAGGCCGGCCTGCAGCCGGACGGCCCCAAGGAGCTGGGCCGGCTCCTGGAACATGGCGGCGCGGATGGGCAGATGTTGCGCTTTGCCAACATCTATCCCGCCCGTGACGCCATGGCCGGGCTGTCCTTCTTCGCCTGTCACCACCTGACCCCGGAGCTGCTGCGCACCCCGAACTGGCTTTCCCACCCCAATGGGGCGGTCGGCCTGCGCTCGGTGATCTGGCTGGTGCCGGATCCACAGCCGGTCGTCGCCGTGCTGGCCGCCATCTTCGGCAGTGCCGCGGTCACCTGGACCGATGAGGTGGCGGCCGTGCATGCGGGCAGGACGACGCTGCTGTTCGCCAAGGCGGAGGACATCGGGATGCTCCATCCCGAGCTGGCCAGCCTGGACGAGCCCGCATCGCCCGTGCCCGTGGCCATGACCATCTCGACCGAGGAAATCGAGCGCACCGGCCGCTTCCTGCAGCTCCAGGGGGTGACCTACCGGACCGATCCGGCCGGCAGCATCACCGTGCCGCCGGACCAAGCCTGCGGCGTCCTCGTCGAGTTCGTCCGGGCCTGACCTCGTCTTTTGGGGCCTGCCATGCTATCCGCTACCTGTCCTTCGCCATCGAGCCAGCCATGACGCCGCCCAAACAGCCGCTCACGATCGTCCTTGCGAGCCCGCGCGGCTTCTGCGCCGGCGTGGATCGTGCCATCCAGATCGTGAAGCAGGCGCTGGCCGAGAACGGCCCGCCCATCTACGTGCGCCACGAGATCGTCCATAACCGCCACGTGGTCGAGGAACTCGAATCGTTGGGTGCTGTGTTCGTCGAGGAGCTTGACCAGGTTCCCGAGGACGGGATCGTGGTCTTCTCCGCGCACGGCGTGCCCAAATCGGTTCCCGAGGAGGCCAAGCGCCGCCGCCTACTGTTCGCCGACGCCACCTGCCCGCTGGTGAGCAAGGTCCATCGCGAGGTCGAGCGGCACCACAAGGCCGGCCTGACCGTGATCCTGATCGGCCATGCCGGCCATCCGGAAGTGATTGGCACGATGGGGCAGGTCGCCGAGGGCTCGGTCCTGCTGGTCGAGACGGTCGAGGATGTGGCCAGGCTGGAGGTTGTCGACCCCGAGCGTCTGGCCTTTTCGACCCAGACCACTCTTTCTGTCCTGGATACGGCCGGCGTGGTGCAGGCCTTGAAGGAGCGCTTCCCCGCCATCGAGGGTCCCCGCAACGAGGACATCTGCTACGCGACGACCAACCGGCAGCAGGCCATGGCGGCGATCGCCAAAGGTGCCGACCTGACGCTGGTCGTGGGCGCGCCCAACAGTTCCAACTCGATGCGGCTGGTCGAGGTCGCCAAGCGCGAGGGCTCGCGGCGGGCCCAGCTGATCCGCTCGGCGGCCGATATCGACTGGAACAGCTTCGGCGATGTCCGCCGGCTGGCGCTGAGTGCCGGGGCGTCCGCGCCGGAGGTCCTGGTCGAGCAGGTGATCGCAGCAGCCCGCGATCGCTTCGACGTGACTGTCGAGGAAGTGAAGCTGGTCGACGAGAACGTGACTTTCCGTGTACCGCCATTGCCGAAGCGACGTCCTGCCCAGGCCGCCTGAGCCACCTTCGGAGCACGCATGGCGGTCTATACGCCGGTCGATCGAGCCGATCTCGAGCCGTTTCTTGCGGACTATCCGCTGGGGAGGCTGATCGAGCACCGGGGCATCCAGGCCGGGGTCGAGAACAGCAATTTCTTCGTCGACACCGAGCGCGGCCGCTACGTGCTCACCATCTACGAGCGCCGCGTCAATCCGGCCGACCTGCCGTTCTACCTGGGCCTGATGGAACATCTGGCCGAGCGCGGCATCCACTGCCCGCTGCCCATCCACGGCACGGACGGCAAGGTCCGGCGGGAGCTGATGGGCAAGCCCGCGGCGATCGTCACCTTCCTGGAAGGCCACTGCGTCGAGCAGATCACGCCCGCCCACTGCCGGGCCCTCGGTGCCGCCCTGGCCCAGCTCCATCGCGAGGGCCGCGACTTCCCGATCCGCCGTGCGAACGACCTGTCCGTGAAGGGCTGGCGCCGGCTGCTCGACCTGTGCGAGCCGGACGCGGACCGCGTGCTTTCGGGCCTGGCCCAGGAACTTGAGCGGGATTTCCAGGACATCCTCTCCGCCTGGCCAGCCGCACTGCCGGCCGGCGTCATCCATGGCGACCTGTTCCCCGACAACATCTTCTTCCGGGACACCGAGGTCACCGGCATCATCGACTTCTACTTCGCCTGCAATGACCTCCTGGCCTACGATCTGGCCGTCTGCCTGGTCGCCTGGTGCTTCGATGGCCAGCACCTCTTCCTGCCGGAGCGGGCAGAGGCCCTGGTCGAAGGCTACCGGAGCGAGCGACCGCTGGAGCCGGCCGAGAAGGCTGCCCTCCCACGCCTGTGCCGAGGAGCCTCCCTGCGGTTCCTGCTCACCCGTCTCTACGACTGGCTGAACCAGGTCGACGGTGCGCTCGTCCAGCCCAAGGACCCGCTGGAATACCTGGCCAAGCTCCGCTTCTTCCGTACCATGACTGATCCGGCAGCCTGCGGTGTCCGCTGAGACGATCGTGGACAAGGTCGTCATCCACACCGATGGCGGCTGCAGCGGCAATCCCGGCCCTGGCGGCTGGGGTGCGGTCCTGTCCTGGAAGGGGACCGAGCGAGAGCTGTCCGGCGGCGAGGACCTGACCACCAACAACCGCATGGAGCTGATGGCGGCGATCGGGGCGCTGGAAACGCTCAAGCGTCCGATGAAGGTCGATCTCTACACCGACAGCGTCTACCTGCGCGACGGCATCACGCGCTGGATCCATGGCTGGAAGCGGAATGGCTGGAAGACGGCTGCCAGGGACCCGGTCAAGAACGAGGATCTGTGGCGTCGCCTGGACGAGGCCTGCAAGCGCCACGACGTGGACTGGCACTGGCTGAAGGGCCATGCTGGGCATCCCGAGAACGAGCGCTGCGACCGGCTGGCGAGCGCCGAGATCAAGCGGCGCAAGCAGGCGCAGGTCGGCAGCTGACGCTGCCCAAGCATTCGGCACTGGCTGCCGTTGCGAGCGCCAACCTGCCCAATGTTGGGAATGCAAGAACACGAAGGCTGAGATTCCCGTTCCAGATCATTGGGATGGCCTGCGACAGAATTTGTCTTACAACTTTGAAGTTTTGGGCTTGCTGCGTTTGGGTCCTTGATGGATTCTTGCGGGACATGGCCGCGCATTGGCGTCGGCCCTTGGCGCGCGGGCTGCGACCTGCGCAAGCGGGTGCAGGGTCATCCGCACCGAGAGACCCTTGGAGAGAATGATGGCGTTGCGCGTCGAAGAGGCGATTCTGGCCAATCCCGTGGTCCGGCCCGAGCATCCCTTGGACCCGTTGAGCGCGGACGAGATCACGAAGGCTGCGGCGATCATCCGCGACCATTTCGGTTTCGGCGAGAACCTGCGGGTCGAGACGATCGACATCCTGGAGCCGCCCAAGCACGTCGTGCGCAACTATGTGCAGGGCGAGCCTTTCCAGCGGATCGCCCGCTTCAACGCCTATGAGCGTGGCGTCATGGGCGTGTGGATCGGCCGGGTCGACCTGGACAAGGGCGAGGTCGTCGCCAAGGAGTTCCGCAAGAACGCGCGCGCCATGGTGGCGGTCGAGGAGATCCTCGATATCGAGCGCAAGGTGAAGGACCACCCGGAATTCCGCGCGGCCCTGGAGAAGCGCGGCCTGCTCGACGAGGTCGAGTACATGGCCGTCGATCCCTGGACGGTCGGCGACTTCAAGGTCGACAAGGAGCAGAACCGCCGGGTGATGAACTGCTTCATCTGGATGCGCACCTTCCCGCTCGACAACTACTATGCGCACCCGGTCGAAGGCCTGCACGTCCTGGTCGACCTCGCGACGGCCGAGATCATCGAGGTCACCGACCATTTCGAGGAGACCGGTGACTACATCCCGGTCCCGCGCACGCCGCTGAACTACGACTCCGCGATCCTCAAGGAGTATCGCAAGCCCTCCTCGCGGCTGGACGTGATCCAGCCGGACGGACCGGGTTTCGTGGTCGAGGGCAACAAGGTCACCTGGGAGAACTGGGACTTCCGCGTCGGCTTCAATGGCCGGGAAGGCCTGACGCTGCACACGGTGGCCTACACCCATGCCGGCAAGCGCCGCCCGATCATGTATCGCGGCTCGATCGCCGAGATGGTGGTGCCCTACGGCACGCCCGAGCGTTCGCACTACCGCAAGAACGTGTTCGACAACGGCGAACTCGGCTTCGGCCGCATGGCGAACTCGCTGGAGCTCGGCTGCGACTGCCTGGGCTATATCCACTATTTCGACGCGGTCGTGCCGACCAACTTCGGTGAGCCGCGCACCATCAAGAACGCGATCTGCCTCCACGAGGAGGACGCGGGCCTGTCCTGGAAGCACTACGACCTGCGCACCGAGCGCACCGAGGTCCGTCGCGCCCGCAAGCTGGTGATCTCGTCAATCTCGACGATCGGCAACTACGAGTACGCGTCCTACTGGTACCTGCACCAGGACGGCCGCATCGAGTACGAGATGAAGGCCACCGGCATCATCAACACGGCCGCCTGCCATCCGGGCCAGCCTGGCAAGTGGGGCACCGAGGTGGCGCCCGGCGTGGTCGGCCACATCCACCAGCACGTGTTCTGCGCGCGGCTGGACATGGAAGTGGACGGGCCGAACAACACCGTGGTCGAATGCGACACGCTGGTCGATCCGGTCGGCAGCCCGGACAACCCGTACGGCAACGCCTTCTACGTCCAGCAGACCCCGCTCAAGAGCGAGCTCGAGGCGCGTCGCCGGGCCGACTTCGCCACGCAGCGCTACTGGAAGGTCGTGAACAGCGAGGCAAAGAACTGGCTGGGCCAGCCGACGGCCTACAAGCTGGAAGCCAGTTCGGTCGTCCAGCCGTTCACGCATCCGGACAGCCCGTCAGGCAAGCGCGGTCGCTTCATCCAGAACCATCTCTGGGTCACGGCCTACCATCCCGAGGAGCGCTATCCCGCTGGCGAGTTCGTGAACCAGTCGACGGGCGATGACAGCGTCGAGATCTGGACGGAGCAGAACCGGCCGATCGAGAACGCCGACATCGTGCTCTGGCACAGCTTCGGCCTGCACCACCTGCCGCGTCCGGAGGACCATCCGGTACAGCCTTGCGTGGTCTGCGGCTTCAAGCTGATGCCGTCGGGCTTCTTCGACCAGAACCCGGTGATCGACCTGCCGCCGGAGAAGAATGCCGCCAGCAAGCTGCATGGCGGCGGCTCCTGCTGCCATTCGTGATCTCGAGCGGTCGGCGCTGAGCCGCACCGCTGCCCGATCCTGACAAAGGCCCGCACCGGTGCAACCGATGCGGGCCTTTTGCATTCACAGCGGTCAGTTTCTGCCTAAATCACGGGTTTATCTGCGTAAAATTTGGACTTGAGTTTTTGCCGTTCTGCTTGATCCTCTCCCGATAGCCTTCGGCGGTCATCAGAGGTTCGGACAATGGCGCTACGACTCGAGGATACCTTGTCGGCCGGCATGAAAACGCTGCCCGACCATCCGCTTGACCCATTGTCGGGCGAGGAGATCAAGACGGCCGCCGCCGTCATCCGTACCGCCCTCGAGCCGGGCACGAACCTCATGTTCGAAACGATCGACCTGGAGGAGCCTGCCAAGGAGGTCGTGCGCACGCATATCCCGGGCGCTCCGATGCCGCGCAGTGCCAGGTTCAACGTCTACAAGAGGGGCGAGACGGGCGTCTTCAAGGGACTGGTCGATCTGGTCGCCGGCAAGGTCGCCAAGATCGAATTCCTGCCCGACGTCCGGCCGATGATCTCGCCCGAAGAGTTCATGATGGTCGAGGAGGCCGCGAAGGCCGATCCTCGCTTCGTCGCCGCCCTGGAACGACGCGGCTTGAGCGACAAGCTCGACCTGATCTGCGTCGATCCATGGAGTGCCGGCAATTTCGGCGTGCCGGGCGAGGAGAACAAGCGTCTGGCCCACACCTTCGTGTGGATGCGCATGTTCCCGCTGGACAACTACTATGCCCACCCCGTCGAGGGCATCAACGTCGTGGTCGACGTCGACAAGATGGAGGTGATCCGCGTCGACGACTATTTCGCAGAGACGGGCGACTACATTCCCGTGCCGGCAACGCCGGTCAACTACGACAGCGCGATCCTCAAGGACTACCAGCCGCTGCCCAAGCCGCTGGACGTGCTGCAGCAGGAGGGGCCGAGCTTCACGGTTGAGGGCAACAGGGTCAGTTGGCTGGCTGGGATCTGCGGGTCGGCTTCAACGGCCGTGAAGGCCTTGTCCTCCACCAGATCGGCTACACGAAGAACGGCAAGCGCCGCCCGATCATCTACCGCGCGTCGATCGCCGAGATGGTGGTGCCCTACGGCTCCAACGAGCGGGCGCATCACCGCAAGAATGTGTTCGACAGCGGCGAGTACGGCTTCGGGCGGCTGGCGAACTCGCTGGAGCTGGGCTGCGACTGCCTGGGCCACATCCACTATTTCGACGTGGAACTCTCCGACCTGCAGGGCAACCCGCGGACGATCAGGAACGCGATCTGTCTGCACGAGGAAGATGCCGGCCTGGCCTGGAAGCATTTCGACTTTCGTACCGAACGCACCGAAACGCGCCGCATGCGCAGGCTGGTCATCTCCTCGATCACCACGGTCGGGAACTATGAGTACGGCTCGTACTGGTACATCTACCAGGACGGCAACATCGAGTTCGAGATGAAGGCGACCGGCGTCATCAACACGGCTGCTTGCCTTCCGGGCAAGCCTTCCAAATATGCCACCGAAGTGGCGCCGGGCGTGGTCGGACAGATCCACCAGCACGTCTTCTCGGCCAGGCTCGACATGGAGATCGACGGGCCGGCGAATACGGTGGTCGAATGCAACACGGTGGCGCCGCCCATGGGGCCGGACAATCCGCATGGCAACGTGTTCTACCTGGAGGAGACGCCGCTCTCGACCGAGCTGGCAGCCCGGCGCAACGTCGATTTCGACGCGCAGCGCTACTGGAAGATCGTCAACCCGAACGTGTCGAACTGGGTCGGCAAGCCGACCGGCTACAAGCTGCTGCCGACCTCGGCCGTGAAGGCCTACACCCACCCGGATGGACCGTCCGGACAGCGCGCCGGGTTCATCTACAACCATCTCTGGGTCACGCCGTTCTCCCCGGACGAGCGCTACCCGGCCGGCGAGTTCATGAACCACTCGAAGGGCGGGCAGGGGCTGCCGGCCTGGACGGCCAAGGACAGGCCGGTCGAGAACACGGACATCGTGGTCTGGCACAGTTTTGGCTTGCACCACATGCCGAGGGTCGAGGACCACCCGGTCCAGCCATGCGTGCGCTGCGGCTTCATGCTGATGCCGACCGGATTTTTCGACCAGAACCCCGTGATCGACCTGCCCCCTGGCAAGAACCATGCGAGCAGGTCGAATGGCGGGACCAGCTGCTGCTCCGTATAGAACCGATCGATAGAGGGTGTACCGATGAGCCCGAAGAATATCTTGCAGTCCTTCAGCGCCTCGCGTCGCGAACTCCTCAAGCGATCCTCTGCCCTCGCGGCGGGCATCGCCGCCGCCTCGACGCTTCCCCGGGCGGCCTGGGCCGCCCGCGAGAACGAGATGAACATCTATTGCTGGGAGGGCTACAACTCCGACAAGGTGCTCGATCCCTTCCGCACCGAGTTCAACTGCGAGGTCAAGGCGCAGGGCCTGATCTCGGATCCCGATGCGGTGAACCAGCTCCGGGCCGGCGACACCAAGATCTGGGACGTCATCAACCTGAACAACAGCTGGGGCCGCCGCCAGCTCTATCCCGAGAACCTGATCGTCCCGGTCGACCAGGAGCGCTTCCGGCCTCATTGGGAGATGATGCTGCCGGAGTTCAAGTGGCCCTATACCTGGGCGATGTCGGACGACGGCAAGGAGCTGCTCGGCAACATCCAGCGGTTCGGGCCGTCCGGCATGTTGATCAACACTGACGTCGTCTCGCAGGCGACCCTCGAAGACGAGGGCTACGACCTGATGCTCTCGGACGACTTCAAGGGCAAGTACGCCATCCTGATGTACGAGGACTGGGTCGTCATGCACGCGGTGCAGGCGGCAGGCTTCAGCCCGTTCCGCGAGCTGAACGACGACGAGATCGCCAAGTACGAGACGGTGGTCCGCAAGCTGATCAACAACGCGTCGTTCCTGTCCGACGACATGAACGCGATCGCGCTCGGCATCATCAACGGCTCGATCGTCGGAAGTTTTCCGGGCAGCGTCTACACGGTGTCCACCGCGCGCTTCGACGGCAATGCCAACCTGCGCTGCGTCGTGCCGAAGAACGGGGCGGCGGAACTGGCCGGCAAGCACGGTGTCTGCTGGATGGAGCTGACCTCGCTGGTCAACAACCCGCAGCTCTCGCCGCGCGGTGCGGATTTCCTCGAGTATGTCTGGCGCCCGGAGGTCGCGAAGAACGTCTCGTTCGCGGAAGGCACCTTCAACCCGGTGGCCCAGATGGGCGACAAGCGCGTCATGGAGCTCTTCTCGACCGAGGAGCTGGACGCGTTCCAGTGGGACGAGATGTCCGAGCTGATGTCCCGCTGCGCCGACTTCGACACGATCCCGTCCTACCCGAAGCTGCACGCGATCTTCTCGGCTGCCGTGCGCGAGCGGCAGACCTGATCATCTAGCAAGGGCCGGCTCCTGCCGGCCCACCTTCCCGGGCCAAGAACCAGCAAAGAGACCTTCCCACGATGGCGATGATTTCAGCTGCCGAGAAGGCTGCCAAGCCGATCCTTGAACTTCGGGGTGTGGACCGGCACTTCGGGAATTTCGTGGCGGTCGACCGGATCAGCCTGGACATCCACGAGGGCGAGTTCTTCACGATCGTGGGGCCGTCGGGAAGCGGCAAGACCACGATGGTTCGGATGCTGGTCGGCATGGATAAGCCGACCCACGGCGACATCCTCCTGCGAGGCCAGCGCATCAACGACGTGCCGGCCAACAAGCGGCCGACCTGCATGGTCTTCCAGTCCCTGGCCCTGTTCCCGCATCGCACGGTCGGCCAGAACATCGAGTTCCCGCTGAAGATCCGCGGCACTGATCCGGCCGCCCGCAAGAAGCGCGCGCTGGAGCTGATGACGCAGCTTCGCCTGCCGGCCGACTACTACGGCAAGGCGGTGACGCAATGTTCCGGTGGCGAGCGGCAGCGCGTGGCGCTGGCCCGCGCCCTGGCCTTCGATCCCGAGATCCTGTTCTTCGACGAGCCCCTGTCGGCACTGGACTACAAGCTGCGCAAGCTCCTGGAAAAGGAGTTGAAGGACATCCATCGCGAGACCGGGAAGACCTTCGTCTACATCACCCATTCGCTGGAAGAGGCGATGGTGATGTCGGACCGGATCGGCGTGATGAACCGAGGGCGCTTCATCCAGGTCGGCACGCCCAACGAGATCTACGCCTCGCCCTCCGACCGTTTCGTCTCGGAGTTCATGGGCGAGGTCAACATCATCGACGTCCGCAAGCGGCCTGACGGTGCCATCGTCGACGCCGCGACAGGACAGGCCATGGCTGTGCCCTTCGTGCCCGACGCCTTTGAGGCAGGCTCGGTGGTGGTGCGTCCCGAATCCGTGCGCTTTTGCGAGAATGCCGGTGCTGCGGATAACGTGCTGACCGGGACGGTCTACAACGAGTACCTGCTGGGCTCGCGGGTCCAGTACCAGGTGCGGGTGGGCGAGAACCGCACCTTCCTGGTCGAGAAGCTGCGCGAGCAGCGGCTTGGACAGGGCGTGGACCAGCCCGTGACGATCGGGTTCGATACCAAGGACATGATGATCTTCGCCAGCAGCCGCCTGCAGCCATGAGCCTGACTGGCCCGCTCGGACATCGGACAGGGATATTCGACCATGGCAACTGCCGATAGCGCCACGTTCGGCATGGATGCTGCGGCCACGCCCGCAGCCGATCGCGCCCCGCAACAAGGCTCGCTGGCCAGCTGGATCCGTCAGCCGGGCGTCCTGACCGCGATCCCGATGGCACTCCTCCTGCTGCTCGGGTTCGTCGGGCCCTTGCTGCTGGTGGTCGTGTTCGCGTTCATGCCGGCCCAGTCCTTCTCCATCCTGCAGGTGCCGACGCTCGACAATTTTCGCGAGATCTTCGCGACCTCCTACTATCTCTCCTTCCTCGCCTCAATCTGGCTGGCGGCGCTCACTGTCCTGATCCTGCTGGTCGTCTGCTATCCCGTCGCTTTTGCGATGGTCCGGGTGTTCGGCCATCGCGGCAGCCTCCTGGCCGTGCTGATCACCGCCCCTCTGTTCGTCGCGGAGAACCTGCGGCTGCTGGGCTGGGTCCTGTTCCTCGTGAAAGGCGGCGTCGTGTCGGGCAGCCTGCAGAGCCTGTTCGGCCTCCAGGTCGATTCGATGCTCTACACCTCGGCCGCCACGCTGTTCGGCCTGGTCTATGTCTACCTGCCCTTCATGCTGTTCCCGATGACGCTTGGCATCTCGATGGTGCCGCTGCAGATGCGCGAGGCAGCGTTCGACCTGGGTGCGAGCCGCTGGCAGGTGCTGAAGGAGGTCGACATCCCGCTGGCCATGCCCGGCATCATGAT
>NZ_DATAGQ010000135.1:0-4095 GCF_036263595.1 Geminicoccus sp.
TCCTGCACGGGCCAAGATCAGCAGCCGGGCATCGGACGCCTCCGCGCAGGCGATGGACGCCACGGCAAACGCCGCAACACCCAGCAGGAAGACATGCCGACGACCATAGCGATCGCCCGCCGAGCCGCCCATCAGCACGAGTGCGCCCAGCAACAGCAGATAGGCGTTGACGATCCATTGGGCCTCGGCTGGGCTGGCGTTCAGGCTCTGCTGGATGCCCGGCAGCGCGACGTTGACCACCGATCCGTCGATGAAGGCCAGGCTTGAGCCAAGGATCGCAGCCAACAGGACCATGTGCTTGTTCGGCAGGACGCGCGGTCCGGTGCCGGTAGCTGGCCCCGCGGCCACCGGCGACGGTGCGGTCATGGTCGGCGGGCGCTTCAAGATCTCTGCCTCTCCACGGACGGCCTTGCGACATGCTTTGGTCGGCGGCGGCAGATAGTGCCACGAGCGACGCTGCGGCTAGCCATGCCGGCAACAGAGCCAGCACCGTGCCCCGGATGCCTACGATGCTCTCGGGATGCATCACCCGCAAGGCAGGTCCATCTTGCACGGCCAGCCCACCATGATCCCGCTGCCCGCGCCGCTAGGCCCTGGCCTGTTCCACGAAACGAGAACATCATCTGCGGCGCCGGCCTCGCGAGCATCCGCTTCCGTGGCCTCCAGGAGTGGGACTGCCTCCACAGGGTCTGCCAGATCTGCTGTCGTGGCAGTCTGGCGAGCACACGGAACTCCTTTCAGCCGTTCGAGGGTGGGAAGACGCTGGCCAAGCTGACGTTGCACCTGCACGGCAAGTGCGGGCTCATGAGCACGATCGGGATGTTGAGATTGCTAAGCTAGACGCTCCAGCCGGAGAGTAGGGAAGCCTCGGTA
Source organism: Geminicoccus sp. (assembly GCF_036263595.1). Taxonomy (NCBI): domain Bacteria; kingdom Pseudomonadati; phylum Pseudomonadota; class Alphaproteobacteria; order Geminicoccales; family Geminicoccaceae; genus Geminicoccus; species Geminicoccus sp. Next base: position 874 of record NZ_DATAGQ010000135.1, read on the forward strand.
GTGTCGCTCATCCGGACCTACTCGCTCCGCTTCAGCATGCTGCAGTAGGCTGTAGCATCTCCACCACCCTCGACATAACAGACCTCCATCTCGCTTGGGCTGATGAGCGTGGCCATGACGTTGCCGTCGTCGTTCGAGATCAGAATGTTCTTGCCATCGGCCTGGACGACACCGACGAAGTCCTCCTCGCCGCCTTCGTACTGCACGTGCCCCTTGAATACTGGCCCACGTTGCTCAGTGATCTGGAGGTTAGCCGACCGAGCCGCCTCCCATCCTTCATCCTCACTGACCGAGGGGCCCGAGCCACTCCATGTTCCCGTCAGCTCCGGCGCATCGGCTGCATGAGCTGTCGCACCAGCTAACATGGCTGCGCCAACGATGAGGGCGATCCTGTGCATCATGCGTCGTCCCGTTAGGAGCTCCCTGATCTCACAGCCGTAGCGTGTACACATGATCGTGTCACGGCGACTTGTTCTTGTGGATCTGCTTTTCACCCGCCTTTCCCAGCGCACGTACAAGATGATGGCGACGGCAGCTGAAGGACCAGGCATCACCGCTCAGACGTTCATCCGGCTGCCGGATCGAACCGGCCGAAGCCGGCAAGGACCTGCACCTCGATGAACTCAAGTGGCCCGCTGGCCTTGGCCAGCCGAGGCGGGTTGCGGCCAGGACAGCCGCTGTCTGGTGGCTGCCGCATCTACAAGACGCCACTGCCAGCGGTGTCGCAAGCGCGGGCTCATGAACACGTTTGAGGTGATGAACTAGTCGCAGCGACAGTGCCAGCAATCGAGCCTGAACGACGATATCTGGTGGAACGCCGCCCCTGAAGCGAACTTAGCGCAACGTGGAACCGAGCGCCGGTGCAGGAGGCCCATGCTTATCCTGATCGTCGAGGACGAACCTCTGGTGGCCGCGGTGCTGGAATGGACACTGAAGCAAAGTGGACATGAGGTGCTTGGCCCGGCGGACAGTGTTTCAGCAGCCATAGCACTCTGTGGGGAGAGCCGGCCGGACTTCGCATTGATCGACCTCAATCTTCGCGAAGGCGGCGACGGCGTGAATGTCGCCCACTACCTGGGCAAGCGGTATCGAACACCATGCATCTTCATGACGCCCCACCTGGTGCATGCGCGCGCACACCGGCAGCTGGCATGGGGCGTGGTGCGTAAACCTTACGACATCGGGAATGTGCCTGGGATCCTGAGCTGCGTCATGGCGCTGAAGGACGGACGGGAACCAGCCGTGTTGCCGGCCGATATCGAGATCTTCGGGCGGCCGCACATGGAGCGTCAGGTCGTCGACCGCCTGACATGACCAACCGCAGCCCGGCGTTGCTCAGCAGGCAGGGAGCTGGCGTCACGGCTTCGTTTGATGAAGAGCCACAGATCAGATGATGATCTCAGCACCATCCTGCGACCAGCGGGTGTGGAACGACCCTTCCTTGTCGATCCGGCGATAGGTATGCGCACCAAAATAATCCCGCAGGCCCTGCAGGAGGTTGGCGGGCCCGCGCTCACGGCGCAGGCCGTCGAAATAAGCGAGGGACGAGGCAAAGGCTGGAACGGCGACCCCCTTCTGTACGGCCAGCACCACCACCTCGCGCCATGCTTTCTCAGCCTTGAGCACGGCGTCGCGGAAGTAGGGTTGCAGCAGCAGGCTGGGTGCATCGGGATGAGCCTCGTAGCCTTCACGGATCCGATCGAGGAACGCTGCCCGGATGATGCAGCCGCCGCGCCAGATCGTGGCGATCATCCCCAGGTCGAGGTCCCACTGATACTCCTTCGAAGCCACCTCGAGCTGTTCGAAGCCCTGGGCATAGGCGATGATCTTCGACGCGTAGAGCGCATCACGGATCATCATGATCTCATGGGGGCCCGCTTGGGCGGCAGCTGCCGGGGCATGCCCGAACGCCTTGGCCGCGGCGGCTCGCTGTGCGGGACGTCCTGACAAGGCACGGGCATAGACTGCCTCGGTGATCGCGGTGATCGGCACACCAAGGTCGAGCGCTGACTGCGCGGTCCAGCGTCCGGTGCCCTTCTGCTCGGCCTCGTCGCGGATCACATCGACGAGCGCGCTGCCCGTCGAGATGTCCTGCTTGGCGAGCACCGTCGCAGTGATCTCGATCAGGTAAGAATCCAGATCTCCGGCCTTCCACTCGGCGAAGACCTTGCTGATCTCCTGTGCCTTCATGCCATAGACCGTACGCATCAGGTCGTAGGCTTCGGCGATCAGCTGCATGTCGGCATATTCGATGCCGTTATGGACCATCTTCACGTAATGACCGGCCCCGTCAGGGCCGATATAGGCACAGCATGGCGTACCATCGACCGAGACCGCCATCCTGGTGACCATCGGGGCGATCCGCTCCCAGGCCGGCTTGGCACCACCGGGCATCATCGAGGGACCTTCGAGCGCTCCCTCCTCGCCACCGGAGATCCCCATGCCCACGAACAGGAGCTTGCGCTCCGCCAGCGCCCGCTCCCGGCGTCGGGTGTCCGAGAACAGCGCATTGCCGCCGTCGATGATGATGTCCCCCTCGTCCAGGTGCGGCACGAGCTCGGCGATCACGTCGTCGGTAGGCTTGCCGGCCTTGACCATGATGATGATCGCCCGCGGCTTGGACAGCGACGCGACGAACTCCTCGATGGAGTGGCTCCCGATGAAGCCACCTTCCTGGCCATGCTGAGTGAGAAGCTGGTCGGTCCTCTCGTTGGTCCGGTTGTGCAGGGCGACACGAAGGCCCTTGCGGGCAGCGTTGCGGGCGAGGTTTGCCCCCATCACCGCCAGGCCCGTCACCCCAAGATCGGCAAGCTGCGGCATGTCACTGTTCCTGTTCAGGGTCCCTCGGATTGAGCACGCACAAAGGTAACGTACACCAACCTGGTGTCGACGTCGCCGTTGTTGATCGTGCAGTGCCAGGATCGCGCGTCGGGGATCATCTTGACGCTTGAGGCTCCGTTCTCGCGCCGTCATAGGTTCTGTCGAACAGGGTCTACCACCGGAGCCCCTCGAGATAGGGCGAGTGGGAGATCTTGATGACCGTCTCCTCGGCCGCTGTCAGGCCAGCGTGTCGACTGAGGTCGGATCTGGCTCAATCATCGACCGCTTCCAGATCCAGGACCTCCGGTGCCCAGTCCTCCGGGCTCAGGCGCTCCCGCTCACCCGGCAGGAACAGTCCGTACCGGTCGAGATAATGAGCCTGAGCCTCGAAGACGGGCGGAT
>NZ_DATAGQ010000136.1:0-34524 GCF_036263595.1 Geminicoccus sp.
TGCTGCCAAAGGCCGCCGGCAACAGGGCTTCCACCAGGCTCACCTGACCCACCGCCTTGCGTACTATCGGCCGCCTCCCATCCTGATGGGCAGGATCGAATCACAGCAGCACGGCCAAGGCCAGGGTTTCGCGGCAGTCTCAACTGGCTGATGCGGGCCTTGCTGGCTCCAACAAAGGGTTCCGTCCGCGCCTGGATGGCCGGCGCCACCGCACTGCCATCGTTCATGCCGACAAGGTCTTCGGCAATCCTGGCCGCCTCAAGACGTTCAACGGCCTCTCGATGGCGAAGTCGCGCATGGTCGAACCGGTCGCGAGCGACCGTCATGGGGTCCGCTATCAACTTTTCGAGCTCCGTCTTTGCGGCAGTATTCCTGGTGAACATCTGATCTCTCCCTGGCCACCTTCGGCCCCTGTCTTGCAATATACAAATTAATTGTGTATAATGCAAGAGCAAGTAGTTGGAAGTTCTTTGCCCTGCGTCCGCATTATTCTGTTGTATTATAACTGCCTTGCCGCAAATCTTCTCAGTAACGAGCAATATATATTGAAGTATATAGACAAAAGCCACTTTCATGACTCGATTGGGTCTACGACCAATGAAAAACCTACCAAATAATGGTTTATTTGTCTTAGCAGGGCGCTTCCACGGGTATGCTGATGGAGCGCATATCGTCGCAGATCGCCGATACAACAAGAGCAGGAAGCCTAGTTTTTCAACGGGTTGGTCGGTTTCTCGCGATCAAATTCTGCATGTTCGGAGGGTCAAAGCTTAGCCAAAGCTAACTTTTCTCCGATTCACGAAGGTAGGGAGATGATGAGGCCAATGCGGTCCTTGAGTGGCGGGCTGGAAGGATTGCACTACCCCCCTCCCTGGCAAGACCACCGGGTCGGCGTGCACCAGCGGCTCAAGCGGCCAGGGCCATATAAGGAGCCAGTTCCACTCTGGTCTGCTCCGCACTGGCAAGTTCCTTCCATTCGACAAGGTCACCATCCACGGCACACGGTCCCCAAGTAGCAACGACGCATTCGCTCTCGTGCATGTAGTTCGAGTAGTAGAGCACCTCTGAACGCTTGATGGTCCGGCGGAGGACCAGCGGAGTGCCCCGCTGCGGGTGCCTCATTGCGAACCAGGCGGCGGTGCTACGATTGGTGCTCCAGGAGTATCCCCAGGCGGCGGATTGCTGCGACGCACCAGAGGTTCCTCGCCAGATGGTCAACTCATCAGGAAGCATCGAGTTCTGATAGTTGGCAGCACGGAACCAGCGCACGAGTTCGGCTCGCGTCTTCGTCCGCTGCAAGATCTTCTTGTGGCTGTTGTGCCAGCCATCTGCCAGAGCCAGCCTCAGGCAATTTTCCGGGAGCCCCATAAGGTAAATCCATTGTACAAACAGATCGATGCATCTCCGGTAGAAGAACGACAGCTCTCGAACTGCTTCGACGTCGCCAGCCGCGGCATGAAAGAGCAGCGCCCGCGGTTCTGGATTGGCTTTGGCATAAAGTTCTGCAGCCAATCGATCCACAATTCGCCTGTGCCTGTCATCCTGGAACCGTAGCATCCTGATTTTCCTTACCTCTCAAAGCCTTGCGGGCTCACGTGTTCACAATCAGGTCGTTGAGCCTGATGATTACTTCAGGCTGTAGCTGGCAGCCTACGAGTTGGAGAAGATGACCGGCACTCGTGGTGCACGCTCGTCCCGTCTGCCAGCGCCACGGCCGCCGAGTGCCGCCAGTCCACCGCCCGCTGGCATAAGCGGCAGGTGGAGCCGTCGAGGAGCATGAGCAACTGACGCTTGTGAGCCCGCACCCGCTCGAGCAGGTCGGGTGGAGGCCGGGCTCCATGGCCGCGCAGCATCAGTGAGCCATGCTCGATCCGCACCTCGATCCCGATGTCGGTAAGCTGCGAGAGCATGCTCAGCGCATCGTCCGCAGCATTCGTGCCGCTGATGCTGATTCTGTCGGTTTCGCCATTATGAGACGTATTGCGCATGCGCGCGCGCGTACGGTCGATAATACGAAAACGATCAAAATCGACATTTTCGGCATTGGCCGCCTGAGGGCGGCTGTGCGAGACAGCTACTCTCATAGGCGCTCCTCCCAGCTGCTATGAGGCGGCTCTTTCAGCCCGATCCCAACGAAACCCATGCCCACCGCCTCGCGCTTGCGCTGGTGGCCACGCTCATCGAGCTTCCTGCCTAGACCACTGGCCGTGCCCGGATGCTGGCCGCGCTCTTCCGACCAAGACTTCCAGTCGGCGAACAAGGTCTGCAACGAGGACCATCCGATCCTTGCTGAGAGCACGCAGCGCTCGTCCAGCCACTGGCCCAGCATGTCTTCTGCGCCAAGGTAATCTTCGGTGGCGGCGCGGACACTGTCCGGCGGCTGCAGCCCGACCTTCTGCCATTCCAGGCAGCCGTCGATCAGCCAGCGCAGAATGGCCGGCCATTCTGCCTTCAGCTTATCGGGCAGGTCCGGATCGCGCTCCTCCTTGGGGATGTTCTGCAGGAAGGGCAGGAGCAGCACGCGCCGGCGGATGGCCTCGTCCACGCCGCGGAAGCTGGGCTTCGTGTTCCCTGCCACGAAAAGCGTGAAGGCAGGCTCGAAGGTGAAGAAGTCTTGCCTCATATACCGAGCGGTGATGGGATCTCCACCGGTCAGGCCCTTCAGTTTCGGCTCGTCCCAGGGCTTGCCGGGCGAGAGTTCGGAGGCGATCACCAGCCGGGCACCTTGGAGCATCGCCATGTCAGTGGGATGACGCTCGCTCCGGCTCTCGAGGAGGAGATCAGGCGGTGCTGTCGCGGCGTACCTGCCCAGCAGCCGGCTGCAGGTGTTGAAGAGGACTCCCTTCCCGTTACCGCCCATGCCCCACGCAAAAAGCAGGACGTGTTCGATCGCCTTGCCGATCAGGGCGTAGCCTAGGGCGCGCCTGACGAACGGGATGAGGTCCAGGTCGTGGCGGAAGATCCGCTCAAGGAAGGCCTCGAATACCGGCGCCGGCGTGCCCGGCCCGGCCGGTGCGACGGCCGTCAACTTGCTGATCCGCTCGGCCGGATCCGGCTTACGTAGCTGCCCGTCCCGCAGATCCACCGTGCCACCTGGTGTACCCAGGAGGTACGGGTCGCAGTCGAAGTCACCCGGCAGGGCAGCTATCCCCTCGTTCGAGCGCCAGAGGTTCGCCACCGCCGCGATCGTCGTTCCCTTGAGTGCCTCGTTCTTAGCCTTGTCCGGCAGCCCTGGGCACTGCTCGACCTTGGCGCGGATGAAGGTCCGTGTCCGGGTCAGATGTTCCAGCCGCTCATCAATCTGCCAGTGCGTGCCGGTCCAGAACAACCACTTGCCGAACAGCGGCACATACAGCGCCTCGCCGTCCCAGATCGCACCCAACTCAAGTGCAAGGCTGTCATGGGCAAAAGCTGGCGGCAGCACCTCGGGCATGCCATCAGCCTGGGCACCGGCACGGGCGCGCTCGGCAGCCTCCTCCAGCCCGGACTTGCCCACCATGTCGGCCATGGCGGCTTCGAACTGGTCATCGTTCGGATCGTCCTTCGGCAGCAGTTCCTTGTCAGTCATGGCAGATCCCCGCCAGCTTGAGGACGTACCGCCATCCGCAGCGAGTAGGTCGGATCCCGTTCCAGGTCTTCATGGTGTAGTCCGGCCGGTCCTTCGCCGACTGGCGCGACCATGCCAGCCAGACGCCCAGTCCGTGCTCGGGAAGAGCAGCCTTCAGGCCGTAGCCGACAGCCACCCATGCATCGTAGACTAGGCCGTTAGGGTCGATCGACCGGATGGCTCGTAGGACCTGGTCGACCTCCTGCAGGCTACGCGCCGGCCTCGGCCTCAGCAGAGACGAGGCGCTGGCGCGCCCACGCGGCTTCTGCAGCGAGCGGCCGCGGGCTTGTCCGCCAGCGCGGCAGAACATTTCATGGGCCATTCCGATGATCCTGCGCGCCATCTGCTCGGTGAGGAGGGGCAGATCCTGCCATTCGAGATCGAGGGGCGAGTCGAAGGGCCAGCTGTAGGGCCGGCCGGTGCCGGGATGGATGCCAAACGCCACGAACTGCGCGCCAGCGCACAGGATCTCGACTCTATGCAGCTTATTGTCTGGCTGATCGCCGGGCAGGACGTACTCGACCGTCGCCAGCTTCGAGAACGGCGAGTCCGTTCGAAAGAGACGCAATCGTTTGGGCGCAGCGCCGAAGCGGACCGGCGCATCACCGGCCAGTGCGACAACAGCCCGGTCGATCTCGTCAGCCAGCTCTGGGTCCCGAACATCGATGTCAACAGCGGGGTTTCTGTCTGTCAGTAGGCCAACGCCGCATCGACCGAAGGCTCGGAGCCGCGTCGCGACCGGCCGCGGCTCCCGCCAGTTGGCAACCGCGGGCTTCTTGCCGCCGTTTGGTTCGCACGGGTCGGGCAGCGAGATAGGGATGGACTGGAAGCCATTCGCTTCAAGCCTCGGCGCTACGCTGCCGAAGCACCAAGAAGGTATAGCTTCAGCTTGAGTGGGCGGGGCAGCAGGATCTGCCTTGCTGCCACCCACTGTCGGTCCCTCGCCACGATCATTGAACTCGTCTCCGTTGGACATCCCGGAGATATCGTGCAGCAAACCGCCATCGCTTGGCGTGAGAGGGCGCGAGGGCGCAATCAGGCAGTCCATCATCGGCCGCGTCATCGGACAACGTCAGCTGTGTCGCCGATCAAATCACGTGCCCAAGCGTCGAGGTCAGCCGGCCTGTAGAGTGGGAACCGTCCAGCCTTCACGAAGCTTGGACCGCCACCGACACATGCAAGTTTAGCGAGAGTTGCAGGCTTCCGCTGGATACCCCAGACACCGGCTAAGTATTGCGAAGCCGCATCTCGGCGCATGTACATTGCCTGCCGCGGTACATCATTGGCAGTAACACGAGGAGCAGGAACTGGGATGTCAGCAGTTTTCACGTCGGTCGCTCCATCTCTAGAAAGTGCGAGAACCGACGGAAAGTGTATGGAGGATTACTGTGGTTCGTAATTTGACAAGAACAGAAGGCTTTTTGTCATGGGGAGCGGCGATAGGCAGCGGCTGCATTCAGCAAGCAGGTAAGCGGGTCCGGGTACATCTTGAGGACCCGCTCGTAGCGCGAGCCGGATCGGTTTAGTTCCGGAGCTACCCACCGCTGTACGGTGCGCCGATCTACGCCGAACAGCTTGGGAACGGTCGAATAGGGTAACGAATCCGAAAGGAAACCTTCCTTGGCGAGCACCATGAACTCGACTGCTATTTCAATAGCAGCCGCTCGCGCTGGACTCTCCTTGGTTGTGGGACGGTGTGCCGGCTTTGGGCTGGGAGCCGTTTTTGTAAGGAGCCAGAATGCGTAGGGCCCAAACAAAAGCATGCACCTCGTGTCCTTGTTCAGTTTCATTAATCGGCGCCGCATTACCTCCAGGATGACGGGAGCACGAGCATTGTTTTGCACAACTAAATATTCATACTGATTCGCCATGTATCCGAATAGCCGGAATAGTCTGATGTCAAAATCAAAAGGATCAGCATCCCACGGAGATATACCAAGTTTCAAGGCTGCTTCTTCAAAAAGATCAAGCTTCTTAATACTGATTCTATATTCATCTGCCCTCTGTACCCGTTCCGAGAACTCTCGGAAGAAACGAGCTTTATGCTCAGGATCGCTTGTGAGCATTTCAGCCTCTACGCCATTTACGACCGATGTTCCAATGAATGCCGCATGCCAGTCTAGCTGCGATGCCCTCATTGAGTAGGGATGTACACGTCGTCGTTCCGGGTTAGAGTTCATTGCTTTCTTCTGCCAATGCGATCACTCACTGTACTCAGCCAACGGCCGGATCTACCTGCAGCGCTGTTTGGCTTCGCCCGCCTCAAGCGCCGTCGCGATCTTCTGGCCGCCCAACTCGACCACGGCATGGACTGGATCCAACGCAACGTGGCTGTACCGCTCGGTTGTAGCCGTATTGCTGTGTCCCAACGCCTTCCCAACCAGGAACAATGATCCGCCGGCGGCGACTGCTGCGCTGGCAAACGAGTGACGGAGCACATGCAGGGTCACGTCGTCACCGAAGCTGGCAAGCTTGCGTACTCGGTCGAATGCTTTGGTGATCCCAACAGCAGGCCCATCACCGCGGGCAGCGGGATAGACCCATGGCGACAACTGGTCGCGCTCATTCACCACCCGTGGAAGATTCGCCAGAAAGGTACGGGCTGCCGTTGTGAGCGGAAGCAACTTTGCTCCAGACTTAGAGTCTGGCAGACGTAGGCAACCGGCTTGAAGATCCACATCTTGCCACCGCAAGGTGAGCGCTTCTGACTTTCGACAACCAGTCAGCGTGATGAGGCGGATTGCGTTAGTGAAGGTTCGGGACATGCCTCGGCTCTCCGCTAGAGCCAGCGCGCCGCCAAGCCTTTCCACCTCATCAGCTGACAGGTATCGTTCCCGTCGTTTGGCCGGGATGACGTGAACCTTTTCAGCCGGGTTCCGGACCAGAAGGCCCTCGCGCACGCCCCAGGTTAGGACGGCTGCGAAGTATGCCGTAATGCGGCCGGCGATCCCTTCACCTCCCGAGAGAAGGATGCGACCCCTGGCCTTTCCACTTGCCACCGGATCAGCTGCGGTTTCACCCTGGGCGATCCTCCGCTGCATCCGTTCGATGTCGGCTCGGGTCAATTTCCCGAGCTTTAACTTGCCTATCAGAGGTGCGACATGGTGGCGCATACCGCTGCAGTAAGTCTGAGCCGTACCGGCCTTGAGAAATGCGCCACCCACTCGGCCAGGCTTCGCACGCGGGCAGCCGGCCTCAATCCAGCGATCAATCAGCTGGACGACAGTTAAGTCTGCCTTAGCAGCGTCGCGTTCGGCAGCTGGGTCTTCGCCACGATCAAGCGCTGCAATATATCGACGTACCGCGACTCGGGCCTCCTCGGCCTTCAGGACCCCGGCCTCACCCAGGACGATCCTACGAGTAGATCCGCCGCGTTGCCCCCGCAACCGTGCCTGGAAGACCCAGAACTTCCGCCCGCTCGGCCGGACCCGGACGCCTAGTCCCTTTAGATCGTCGTCCCAGACGAAGTATTCCTTAGGTTGGGCCCGAAGGCTCTCTACCAGCTTCTGACCCAGCTTTGACATGACATCCCCGCTTCCTGGGCCTCACGATCTTGTGGATGGAAGCCCCGTGGAAGCCCCAGGCGGTAATTTGAGGCAATTTCTGCTGTTACCTCTAGATTACCTAGTGCCTTTTGTCATTAGATTTCAGCTGCTTATGGAGGCTATGGCAAACCTCAGAAAGCTCCAGTAACGAGTAACCTCTGTAATCGCACTCTAGAGGTCGTCGGTTCGATCCCGATCGGCTCCACCACCGGCCTTCCTCGCTTCATACGTCCTGCTGCCCCATCCCGCATGCCTTGGTCTGGACACACGGGTACGGTGTCGTTCAGCGGCGTGTCTTTCGTCCAAATTTATCCTTTACTGTCGACAGAGGGTGCCGGCAAACGGAGCCGCGACCAAGATGTCCGCCGGCCGCTGGCGCTGGCCCAGACGGCGAGCCATCTTGAGCGAACGTGGCTGGCGCCCGTGCAGGTCCATGGTGGGCTTGCAGGGTGGACCGGGCGCGGCGATTTGTTGTGCCCGCGCGAATGTTCGTCGGGCGGGGCGATGGCCAGGGACAGCGGCGGTTGAAGGCCGGCGCTGTCAGGTCGTGCCTCCTGGAGTGGATCTGCGCATGAAGATCATTGTCTGTGGGTTCGGATATGTCGGTGCGACGGTGGCCGCCTGCCTGCTACGCGAAGGCCATGCGATCGTCGGCGTCGACATCAGTCCCGACAAGGCAGCAGCGATTTCGGCGGGCGAATCGCCGATCCATGAACCAAGCGTGGGCGATTTCCTGCGGATGGGCCATGCCGATGGTCGGCTAGTCGGTGCTACCGACGTCGGCGACCATGTGCTGGACGCGCACATGGCCCTGATCTGCGTCGGCACCCCCAGCAAGCCCAACGGCTCGTTGGACTTGTCGTTCGTGGTCAAGATCGCGCGGCAGATGGGCGAGGCGGTGCGCCGACGCGATCCGTCCCTTCCGCCGATCCTGCTCGTGTTCCGCAGCACGATGCTGCCGGGCTCGATGGACAATGTGGTGCTGCCGAACTTGCTGGAGACGGCCGGCGAGGCGCCGGGTGGTCGCTACGAGGTGGCCTACAACCCGGAGTTCCTGCGTGAAGGCACGGCGATCGCAGACTATTTCGCGCCGCCAAAAACCGTCATTGGCGAACGGGCCCCTGGCACCGCCAAGCGGATGCTCGGCATCTGCGATGGCCTCGACGCGCCTCTGTTCGAGGTGTCGTTCTCGGTAGCCGAGATGGTGAAATATGCTGACAACAGCTTTCATGCCCTGAAAGTAGCCTACGCCAATGAGATCGGGCGGCTGGCACTGTCGCTGGACATGGCGCCGCAGCGGGTCATGGAGATCTTCCTCTCCGACACGAAGCTGAACATCTCGCCCTACTACCTGCGGCCGGGTGCTCCGTTCGGCGGATCCTGCCTGCCCAAGGATGTCCGCGCGCTGGCGGCCTGCATGCGCGACAACGGGGTGAGCGCTCCAGTGATGGAACACATCCTCGCCAGCAACGCGAGCCACAAGAGCTTCCTCGTGCAGGAAGTGGGCAAGCGCGTGGCGGTGGGCGGCCGGATCCTGCTGCTGGGCCTGACCTTCAAGAGCGACACGGACGATCTGCGCGAAAGTCCGCTGCTCGATCTGGCCGAGCACCTGATCGGCAAGGGCTACAAGCTCTCCATCTACGACCCGGATCTCAAGACCGACGCACTGGTCGGCGCCAACCGGCGCTACGTGCAGGAGCACCTCCCGCATCTGTCGAGCATCCTGGTGCAAGACGTCGCTGCAGCCGCGGCCGCGGCGGACCTCGTCGTGGTCGGCAAGGCCATGCCGGGTGTTGTCGACCGGCTCGGCAGCTCCGTGCCTGTCTTCCCGATCCATCGTCTCTGAGAAGGCAGTACGATCATGGTGCAGGGTAAGTCCGGCCTGCCGATGACCATGGAGGTCGAGCCTACGAAGGAGACCTTCCGGATCACGATCGTCTATGGTCGCCTGCCGCTGCCGATGAAGCGCGCGGACCAGATGACCGTGGCCCACCTGATCGCCTTTCTGAAGGCGCGCGGCCACCAGGTCGATCTGCTGACACTCGATGACGGCGAGGCGCTGAAGCCCGAGCATGAATCCTGGCTCAAGGCGCACTGCCGCAAGCTCACCATCCTGCCCCAGGGCAAGCGCCGCAGCCTGATCGGCATGGCACAGGGCTTGGCGAAGAAGCTGCCGCTCCAGGTCGGCTGGTTCAGCAACCCCCAGCAGCGGGAAGCGGTGCGAGACATCCTGGCCAAGGGCGAGGCGGACGTCGTCTACTGCTACACGATCCGTGGTGCCGAGAGCATTCGTGGCTTACCCAGAGGTAATGCCGTCACCTTCCTGGCCATGCAGGTGTCGCAGTCGCTGAACACCCGCCGGATGATGGAAACCTTCACCACGCTGCGCGACAAGCTGATCTTCTCGACAGAGAGCAAGCTGGTTCGCCGCTACGAGGCGCATGTCTGGCAGGACTTCGACCGTGTGGTCCTGATCGGTGAAGCCGATGTCGAGGAGGTCAAGCAGGCCTGCCGCGAGTACGGGCAGCCCGAGGTGAGCAACTGGGTGTTCGGCGCGCATGGCGTGGACATTACCCGCTACGTGCCGCGCGGGCGCGACGTGGTCGAGCCCAACACGCTGGTCTTCTCCGGTGCGATGGGCACCAACACCAACGCGAACGCCGCGATCTGGTTTGCCGGCAACGTGTTCGAGAAGATCCGTGCCGCCGTGCCGGACGCGCGCCTCCTGATCGTCGGCCGCAATCCGCGGCCTTCCGTGCAGGCGCTGGGCAGCCGTCCTGGCATCACCGTGACCGGCGAAGTGCCGGATCCCGCCGACTACATCGCGCGCGCTGCGGTCTGCGTGAACCCGGTCATGGCCGGTGCCGGCATGCAGAACAAGCTCCTGGAATTCCTGGCAATGGCCAAGCCCACGGTGGCGACCACCGTCGCCAACGAGGGCATTCGCGCGACGCCTGGCGAGCACCTGATCATCGCGGACAAGCCCGATGACTTCGCGCGCGAGGTCGTGGCGCTGCTGAAGGACGAGGCGCGCGCTTCCGAGCTGGGTCAGGCGGCGCGGCGCTATGTCGAGCAGCACTGGACCTGGGAAGCCCACTGGCTGGAGCTGGAGACGAACATGCTGAACGCGCTGAAGGCCAAGCGCGGGACTGTTGAAGCGAGGCCGCTGGTCTCAGCCTGACCTCGATGCCGGTCAAGCGGCGTCCGGCCGAACCGCCCAGCCTGCGGATCGCTACCTTCAACATCAACGGCATCGTCCGCCGCCTGCCCCGGCTCCTGGATTGGCTGCGCGACACGTCCCCGGACGTGGTCTGCCTCCAGGAGCTGAAGGCACCGGACGAGTGCTTCCCGGCCAAGGCCATCGCTGATGCCGGCTACGGTGCCGTCTGGCACGGGCAGAAGAGCTGGAATGGCGTCGCCATCCTGGCGAAGGGCGCCGAGCCGATCCTGACCCGCAAGGATCTGCCGGGCGATCCTGATGATCAGGAAAACCGCTACATCGAGGCGGCCGTCGAAGGCATCCTTGTCGCCTCGCTCTACGCCCCCAACGGCAATCCGCAGCCGGGACTGAAGTTCGAGCGCAAGCTCGCCTGGATGAACCGCCTCCTCCTCCATGCCGCCGACCTTGCCGCACAGTCCGTGCCCGCCGTGCTGGCCGGCGACTACAACGTGACCCCAACTGACCTCGACATCTACGCCACACGCTCCTGGGGGAAGGACGCCCTGATCCAGCCCGAAGCCAGGGCGCGTTTCGCACGCCTCGTGGAGAGCGGCTGGATCGATGCGATCCGGGCGCTTCACCCCGACCGGCCCATGTACACCTTCTGGGACTACATGCGCCGCCGCTGGGAGCGGGATGCCGGCCTCAGGCTCGACCACCTCCTCTTGAGCCCGGCTCTGGCCCCCAACCTGCTGGAAGCAGGGGTGGATCGTGACCAGCGCGGCTGCGAGGGTGCCAGCGATCATGCACCCGCCTGGATCACGTTGCGTCCCGTGCGACGCTAGACCTGCCGCCTGCCAGGGCAGACGATGCTTGCGGCCCATGTCCTTACCTGAAAAGAGCATGGAGCGATCAAGCTCCGAACACACGGGCCATCCATGAACCTGTTGATCCTCACGCGGACGGCTGCCGTCCAAGGGACCTCCTGGACCGTCCATGCCGCATGCAGGCTCGTCGCGGTGCTGGTCCTCGTACTCGTCGCGGTCTCCGCGCAGGCCAGCGACCCGGAGCCCTGGCCGCGTACGGGTGAGCCGCCCCTGGTCGTGGATCCCACTGTCACCTGGGGCAGCCTGCCCAACGGCCTGCGCTACGTCATCATGCCCAACCGCACGCCGCCAGGACGCGTGAGCCTGCGCCTCCTGGTCGAGGCTGGCTCGCTGATGGAACGGGAGGACCAGCGTGGCCTTGCCCATTTCCTGGAGCACATGGCGTTCAAGGGCTCGAAGAACGTCCAGCCTGGCGAGTTCGTCCGCTTCCTGCAGCGCCAGGGCATGGCGTTCGGCGCCGACACCAACGCACGCACCGGCTTCGACAGCACGGTCTACATGCTGGAACTACCCGGCAACGGTGCCGAGTTGGTGGACAGCGGCTTGTTCATGCTGAGCGAGGTCGCCGGCAACCTGACCTTCCCGCCCGCCGAGATCGACACCGAGCGCGGCGTCATCGAATCGGAACGGCGCCTGCGCAACACGCCGTTCGCCCGCCAAACCGACGCCATGCTGGCCTTCATGCTGGACGGCACGCTCTATCCCGACCGCCTGCCGATCGGCGACGAGCAGGTGATCCGCACGGCCGATCAGGCAGACTTCGAGGCGTTCTACCGCGCGAACTACCGGACCGACCGAATGGTCATGGTGGTAGCCGGCGATGTCGAGCCGCAGGCGGTCGAGCCAATCCTGCAGAAGCATTTCGGCCAGTTTGCCAAGCCGGATGCGCCCTTTGCCGCGCCTGACCTGGGCCAGCTCGACCACGAGGGTGCCGACGCACTCTACTTCATGGACCCCGGCCTGCCCACGACCGTGGCGCTCATGCGCTCGAAGCCCGAGCCGCAGGAGCCGGACAGCCTGGAGCGCGTCGACCGCCGCCTGGTCGACCACCTCGCCAACATGATGCTGAGCCGCCGGCTGCAGAGCCGGGCGCTCACCCCCGGTGCCGTCTTTACCGACGGTGATGCCTGGAGCGCGCCGATGGAGCCGATGGCACGCATCAGCGGCGTCACCCTGCAGACGACCCCAGAACAATGGGAGCAGGCGCTGACGGTGGCCGAGCAGGAGTTGCGGCGCGTTCTCCAGTTCGGCTTCAGCCAGCAGGAGCTGGAAACCGCGATCGGCATCCTGCGCAGCGACTTCCAGGCCCGCCTCGCCGCATCCATGACCGTGGAGTCGGCCCGTCAGGCCGAGGCGCTGGTCGCAACGATCATGGACGAGGGCGTGTTCACGAGCGCCCAGTCGGACCTGGACCTGCTGGAGCGCACGGCCGCGACCGTGACGCCGGAGCGTGCCCTGGAAGCGCTGAAGGCAGCCTGGGGCGCGGACGAGCCCAAGGTGATGCTGACCGGCTCCTTCCCGCTGGAAAATACCCGCGAACGGATTCTTTCCGTCTACCAACAGAGCCGTGCGGTCGAGGTGAAGCCGCCCGAACAGGCGGCACTGCCGCCGTTCGCCTACCAGGACTTCGGCACGCCCGGCACGGTCACCGGACGCGAGACCATCCAGGATCTCGGCATCTCCTCGCTCCAATTCGCGAACGGTGTCCAGCTCGACATGAAGCCCACCAAGCTGGAAGCCGACCGGATCCAGGTCGCCGTCCGGTTCGGCTCGGGCGTCTTCTCCATGCCGAAGGACCAGCCGGGCCTCAGCATGCTGGCAAAGGCGGGCTTCATCGCTGGCGGCCTCGGACGCCACGACATCGACCAGATCGAGCGCATCTTCGCTGCCAAGCAGGTAGGCGTCGACCTGCAGCCGGCCGATACCTCGTTCGTGCTGACCGGCTCCACCACCCGCACCGATCTGCCCGACCAGCTCCGGCTGATGGCGGCCTACCTTACCGACCCGGCCTTCAATCCCGATGCCCTCGTGCGTTTCCGCCAAGCCATGGCCGATACCTACCGCGCCATGGACGCGACGCCGAGCGGGCAGTTCAGTGGACCGGTGGCCCTCCTGATCCATGACGGCGACCCACGGTTCGCGCTGCCGCCCGAACAGGAGATAGCCGAGCGCACGCTGGACGAGCTGCGCACCTGGATGGAGCCGGGCCTGAAGTCCGGCCCGCTCCAGGTCGTGCTCGTGGGCGACATCGAGCGCGAGACGGCAACCAAGCTGGTCGCTGAGACCTTTGGCGCCCTTCCCGATCGTGGGCAGGTCGATCCTGTCCAGCCGCCCACCATCCGCCTGCCAAGCCGGGCCGAGCCGGTGGAGTTCTACCACCACGGCCAGCGCGATCAGGCGATCTCCACCGTGTTCTGGCCCACCACCGACAGCAGGGACCGCCGGCGCGATCGTGGCCTGGACATTCTGGCCGACATCTTCTCCGACCGGCTGCTCCAAGCCGTCCGGGATGCGGAGGGCGCCAGCTATTCGCCAGAAGTAAGCAACGGCTCGTCCGCCACCCTGCCCGGCTTCGGCTACCTTGCAGCCTCGGTGGACCTGCAGACCGACCACGCCAGGGAAACCCTGCAGGAGACGGTCGACATTGCTCGCGGGCTTCGGGAGGAGGGGGTCACGGCCGACGAACTGGAGCGCGCGGTAAAGCCGCGTTTGGCCGAGGTCGAAGCGGTCAGGCAGTCCAACCGCTGGTGGGCCTATGCCGTGCTGCTCGGCATGCACCAGTTTCCTGATCGTCTGGAAGCGGTCCGAACGGCCAAGGCCGATCTGTCGGCGCATACGGTCGGGAGCATCAACGATTTGGCGCGGCAGTATCTCGTGAACGACCGCGCGCTGCGCGTGCTGATCCTGCCAGCACCCACCGAGTGAGTGGCCATGCTTGCTCCGCAACTGGGCGAGACGCTTGCTCCCGCGGGCATCCTGATGTTCTTGCGTCCTGCGCGTTCCTCGGCACGAGCAGGGATGGAAGCGTCCTGAGCGAGTTCTTCAGCCAAGAGCTGTAGATAGGCCGGCTGTCCGGTGAACGGGCGCTGCGATGAACAATTGAGGAGCGTCGAATGTCTGCAGCTGGCGGTCCGTCCTTGCTGATGCGTGCGGCGGAACTCGGGCGGGGTCTGGTCAGCTACCCGAGCCTGGAGAGGGCGCAGTGGCTTTCGCCGGAACGGGTGCAGGCGCTGCAGTGGCAGCGGCTGCAACAAACCATCGAGCAGGCTGCCGCGCATTCGCCACTCTACCGGCAGCGCTTCGCCGCCTTGGGCATCCAGCCAAGGGACATCCGCTCGCTCGATGATTTTCGCAAGCTGCCGATCACCACCCGTGAAGACCTGCGGGCCCCGGATGGGCTGCTGGCCGACAATTTCCCGCGGAATCAGCTGCGGGAGTCGATGACTTCGGGCTCGACCGGCCGGCGCACCACCAGCTACTTCGACGAACGTGCCTGGGTGCACGCGAAGTACCTCGTGAAGCTTAGGGCCCGGCGGGCCTGCGGCCTTCAGCCCTGGCACAAGGTGGCACTCTTCCAAGAGGATGGCGGCACGGCCCTAGAGGCACCTGCCGGCAAGCGGACACATACCTTCTCCATCCACCGGCCGATTGCCGAGATCCTGCCGGGTGCTCAGCGCTTTGCGGCCGAGGCCTATTACGGGTTCCCCGGCTATTTCGTGAGACTCGCCGAGGCCGCCCAGGGAAGCCTGCGGCCGAGAATGATCTTCACGTCGGGGGAACTGCTGGATCCCTTCACCCGGCGTGCGATCGAGGATGGCTTCAAGGCGCCGGTGTTCGACGTGTATGGCTGCACGGAGGTGAAGGAGGTCGCCTGGGAATGCCCGGCCCATGCCGGCCACCACCTGAACGCTGACTGGATCCTGTTCGAGGTCGACCCGCCGGGCGACGCAGGCAAGGTGCTGCTGACCCCGCTCTACAATCGGGCCATGCCGCTCCTCCGCTACCAGGTCGGCGACACCGGTATGCTGCTCAGCGAGCGCTGCCCTTGCGGGCGCGGCCTTCCGCTGATCCGGCCGACGCTCGGACGCAGCGTTGATTATCTCCAGCTGCCGGACGGCAACATGCTGCCGCCCTATACGCTTACCTGTGCCGTCGAAGCCGTCGAGGGCATGCGGCAGTACCAGTTCGTGCAGACGGAACCTCGCCGAATCGAGCTCAGGATCGTCCCCGGTGCCGACTTCGGCGCGGAGAGCGAGGCAGCACTTCGCAACGCGCTGGCGCCCGTGCTCCCCGGCGTCGATGTAGGGATAGAGTTGGTCCCCACGATCGCAGCGGAGCCCAGCGGCAAGTACCGGATCGTCAAGACGCTCGTGGAGGCGCCCGGGCCTGCACGTTGAGCTTGGGCAGGCGCTGGCTCGGCAGCGGGCAGTTCGGCCGGATCCTGCTCTACGGCTCGTCACGTTCCGTCGTCGAAGCCCTGCTCGGCGTGCGGGGCGTGCTTCTGGCCGGCATCCTCGGGCCGGAAGCCTTCGGCATCTGGGCACTGTTTCGCCTGGCGCTGACCTATGGGTCGTTTGCTGGGCTGGGCCTGCTGCGCGGGCTGGAACTGGAAGTCGCCAAGGCCCGGAACGACAGTGATCCCGACCGGCGAATGGCGTGGGGCCGTACCGCCGCCGGTTGTGTCCTCCTGACCTTCGGAACCATTACCGCCCTGACCTGTCTTGCAGGATTCCTGGCACCGGAGGCCTGGCAGCGTGAGTTGCTTTGGGCGGCAGCCGCCGGCCTGCTGCTGGAGCGCCTGGCGTTCTACGGCCTGACCTTCATGCGGGCATCAGGGTCACTAAGCCAGTTTGCCCTGTTGGAGATCGTGCAGGCGACAGCGCAACTCGTGGCGACGCTAGCACTGGGCTATCTCTTTGGCCTGACCGGCGCGCTCATCGGCTTCTCGGTCGCCGTCGTCGTGGGCCTGCTTTTCCTGCCGGGTCGCGTGCCGCTCCGTCCCGAACTGCATCCCACGCGGCTGACGAGCATGCTCAAGATCGGCCTGCCGATCAGTATCAGCCAGCTGCTGGCAGCCATGCTGGCGACCGTGGATCGGCTGGTCGTAGGCGCTTGGCTCGGTCTGGCCGCGCTGGGCCATTATGCCTTCGCCGTATCCGTGGCCTCGGTCGGCGTTTCGGCGGCACTGGTCGTGCAGACCGTCATCTTCCCCGACATGTATCGACGGCTCGAGGGAGAAGATGCGGCCAGCCTCACACGCGAGCATCTTGAGCGGACCATCCGGCCGTTCGTCCTGCTTCTCGCGCCCCTGGCCGGAGCAGGCATCCTGGTTCTCGGGCTGGTGGTTGCCCTCCTGCTGCCGCGCTACGCGACGGCGCTCCAGCCGGCGGCCGTGTTCGTCTTCACCGGGATCGCCCAGGGCGTCGTCGGCTTGGCCATCATGGCCGTGGTCGCCGCAGGGCGACAGCAAGTACTGCCCCTGCTGACGCTGGCGGCCCTCCTCGCCAATGGCCTTCTCGCCACCGGCACCATGGTGCTGGGACTGGGGATGGTCGCGCTCGCGACCGAGGCAGTGGCCGCCCGGCTAGCCTATGCCGGTCTGGTCGTGATGCTCGTGGCACGTAGCGCCGCCGCGCCGCCACTGGCCACAGCCGTAAGGATTCTGTGGCCGATCATCTGGTGCGCCGGTGCGACCGCGCTGGCCAGCAGGCTCATGCCGCCGCTGGATATTCCGAGCTGCACCATCGCCCTCGCAGGCTATCTTGTCGCCGTCGCGCCCGTCCTTCTCACGCTCGTGCATGTCTTGCGCAGGGCACGCCCAGTCAACGCGGCTTGAGCTGGAACTCACGCGGCGCGCAGACCAGCGGCTGAGCGCGGGCATGCGCGGCTTCGTGATAAAGCTGCAGGCTGAAGGTCGCCACCGCCGACCACGACATGCCCTCAGCCAGTCGTCGTGACTCCTGACGGTGGTCGCGCAGGCGATTCGGGTCGGTAAGGTAGTCGACCAGCACTCGGCGCAGCTCTTGGGGGTCGCTGAAAGGCACGATGGCGCCGTTGCCACGCACGAGTTCGCTCCCGCCGGTGGGCGTCGTCACGATCGCCAGTCCGGTCGCCATGGCTTCGAGCAGCACATTCGGCATGGCATCCGCGAGCGCCGGCAGCACCATGACGGCGCCCTCGCGGTAGGCATCAGGCATGTCCTGGCCGCCGACATGGCCGCGGAAGATGATCCGGTCCTGAACCCCGAGCTCGGATGCCATGGCCTCTAGACGCGCCCGCTCCGGGCCGTCGCCGACGATGGTCAGGGTCGCATCAGGCACGCCGTCGAGCACGCCCCGGAATGCCTCGATCAGGATATGGACACCCTTGCGTTCCACCAACCGCCCGACGAACAGGATGCGGTGATCCCCGCGATCCACGGTCTCTGGCACGAAACGATGGATATCCACACCGTTTGGTATCACGTCGATGACGCCGTTGGGATAGGTCTGCAGCGCCAGCGACCGCAGGTTACGGCTGACGGCGACGACGCGTGTCGCCTGGCCCCAGACCTGCCGCGACACATGGCGCATGACCACCGGATCCAGGACACGCAGCCGCCGGCTGTAACCCGGCACATCCGAACCGCGCAGCGACACGATATAGGGTACGCGTCGGCGCAGCGTGTAGCCGACGATCCCTGATGGCCAGCCTGCCCAGCAGTGACAGACGTCGTATTGCCGCTGGCGCGAGAGCATGCGGGCATGGGAGATCGCGCGCCGCGTCCACTGGAATAGTTCGCCGGCCCGCCAGTAGAAGAGGTCGCGCTTGGCTACGGGCAGCCGGTGAATCTCGATGTTGCTGGCCAGCCTTTCGACCGTCGGCTGGGGGATCGTCCCGCTGGTGACGAGGTCGATCACGATGCCCGGCCGATTGGCGAACTCCGCCAGGAGCTGCGAGCAGGCCACGCCGGTGCCGCCGCCGATAGGGGGAAACTCGTAATTGACCATGAGCACCCGCATCGGCGCATTCCTTGCCACCTGATCATCCTTATGCATCGCACCGCTCCACATTGGCGGAGAGTGTCCGCTCGGTCTTGGCCTTGACCGTATGAAGTGCCAGTACCTTGCTTGCTGAGGTCGTGAAGGGTTCCTTGCGGACCAGCCGCAGCGCCCGCGCATCGCGCCAGCGTTCGCCATAGATGCCGCCGCCCTGAACCTCGTTCAGGTAATCGACGATCGCTCCGGTCACCGCGCTTTCCGGAAGTGGACCCAGACGCGGGCTTGCGATGAGCTGCACGACCGGCAGCCCGTCCTCGTCCTCGTCCTCCACGAGCTGGTAGTCGGTAGGACCGCCGCCGAACTGGCTCGGGAGCACCTCCTCGACCATCCGGATGAGGTCGTGGCCGAGGAAGTTCATTCCTTCGCTCGTGAGCTTCTCGTGGCTGCGAATCGTATGCAACTGGCGGTCGAGGCCCAGCCGGTGAAGCGCGCAGCCGCAGGGCCGTGTGCCGATCTCGCCATAGTCGTCGCTCTCCACGTTCAGCATCAGCTTGGGCGTGCTGTTCGCGAGGGTCGTGTAGACGTTCACTGGAACAGGCGGCGCTCCGGTCGTCCGGCGCATGGGCCGGATGACGGCGAGCTTGTCGATGAGGAGATGGACCTCGTCGACCGCTTCGGGATTCCCGCAGGGTAGCCCGATGCGCCCGACTTCACCCATTCCATAGATCGATACGGCACGGCATCCAGCCTCGGCGACCACACGGGCGCGTGCCGGTGTCAGCGGTTCACCACCCAGACGGAATAGGGTGCCCGCAATATCCAGCCGATGTTCCCGTGCGGCGAGGCAGACCCTGGTCCCGGACGAGGCATTGCTGTTGACCAGAGCCGGCCGGCCCTCGGCCTTGAGCTGCGCCAGGTATCGCGCCACCTGCTCCGCCTGGCTCAGGGGGACATGCTCTGGCCACGGCACCTGGCACCCATGCCGACGCATCGCGAACATCAGGTAACGGGTGAGCACACCATGCTGCCAGGCGCGGCCGAGGGCCGGAGGAGCGCTCTGTGAGAACCAACGGTCTACCGGTCGGCCGAGCTTGGCACAGCGAAGCACGGCGTTGATCCCGGCCCCGTAAGGCAGCGTCGGTTGCCAGATCACATAAGGCCGGTCGAGTGCACCCTGTGTTTCGAACAGCAAATAGTCGTAGACCGCAGATCGGGCGTTGTGCGCCAAGTCGATCTGCAGCCGTGTGCCGGCGCTGCGTGACCCGCCGCTTTGCGCAGCGATGTGAGTCGTACCCATGGGGTTGTCAAAATCGCGCGCGGTGGTCTGAAGTTCCAAGCTGCCGCGACGAATCGGCCTGCGCCCCTTAAATTCTTCGAGGCTGACGTAGACGCCAGCGGCATAGAGTCGCTGCAGGGCGCCTTCGACGCCTTCCTTTCCGACCAGCTCAACCAGGTCGCCCGCTTCGATTCCGGCATGGGCGAGCAGTGCACGGTAGGGGCTGCCTTGGACGGCCAGCACACCTAGCGTGATGTTGCGGAGCAGGTTCTTGCCTCGATGCGCGAGATCCCCGGTCACCTCGGCATGAGCCGCCTCGGGAAGAAGCTGCTCTCGCAGGTAGCCCGGCAAGGCCGCCGCCAAGCCTGCGAACAGCTTCACCTGCTGCAGGACGCTCATGCCGGGCGGCTGGTGGTTCGCGCGTGCGCTGGTCATGGATAACAGCCCAGCTCTCTGGCAACCCGGCTGGCGACATACACGTCTTCCAGTCCCATGCCGAGCGGGTTGACGAAGACCCGCCCTGGATAGGCGCGCCTGGGGCCATGCAGAACCTCGCCCAGCTCCCGGACCCGCTCGTGCCCATAGAGACTAGCCTCAAATCCGTGCTTGAACACCCGGTCGGCCTTGAGGTTCTGGTCCAGATCGTCGACGACAATATGGTCGCTGCGCGCAATCACGTCGGCTGTGCAATCCATCAGAGATAGGTTGACGATCAACCGGCAGCCAGCGCTCAGCATCGACGGTAGGATGTAGGGCTCGGTCGCGGCGGACGTGGTGACCACGACTTCAGCGTCGGCCAGCGCCGCCTCATGGGTGGAGCAACGGCGAATGCAGCTGTCGTCCAGCAGGTCGTCGAACGACGCACGTCGACTGAAGCACCCGATTTCCTCGACCGACGGATACAGCGTGCTTAGCTGGGTCGCATGCATCCGGCCGAGTCGGCCCATGCCCAGCACGGCAATCCGGCGCGGCCGGGGCGCGAACTGATCGAGGGCCAACAGGGTGATCGCGAGGGTCCGCATCGAACTGATGAGGGTGCCGTCCATGACAACACGTCCCGCGTGGGTGACGGGATCGTTCAACAGGATCAGCGCATGCGCCCGCTCACGGCCGCGCTCCACGTTGCGAGAGTGGCTGCCGATCCACTTGATGCCGAGAGCCGGCTCGTCGCCCAATACCGCGGCCGGCAGCGCAATGACGCGGTCATAGGGGTTGCTGCTCGTCAGGAGGTAGGTCTTTGGGGGCTGGATGTGGCGGCGCAGGTGATGGGCATGAAGGGCTTCCTTCGTCCAGCGCTTCACCCTGAGCGGGTCGTCCGCGATGAGGCTGCGGATCTGCTGCTCCGCGATCTGCAACACCGGCTCCGCTGGCGCACCTGCCGCGACCGCGCGCACCTGCCGCGGCGTGACCGGCTTCACATCGTAGCTGAAGCGTTCCATCAACGGCCTAAGTCGCGTCTCGGTCTGCGTCAGCTCGTCGGCCGTGAGGACCATCCGATACCGGCCGATCGAATCAGCCGAG
The DNA here is from genome assembly GCF_036263595.1 of Geminicoccus sp. Lineage (NCBI taxonomy): Bacteria > Pseudomonadati > Pseudomonadota > Alphaproteobacteria > Geminicoccales > Geminicoccaceae > Geminicoccus > Geminicoccus sp. The sequence continues at coordinate 20,977 of NZ_DATAGQ010000136.1, forward strand.
ATTGGCTTCGTCGCCTCGATGTTCTGCGGAAAATTGACCGGATCGCGGGTCGGGCCTTCGACCTTGTGGAACTCCAGCATGGCCGGGGCGAAGTCGATTCCAATGAACCGGCACACCTCGCGCACGACGCGCTCCGTATCCAGAACGAGATCCTCGTAGCGGACCGTGAGGAGGAGCGGGTCAGGGCCATGCGCCAGCACGTCCGATACCGCTTGTTCCCACCGATCGATGCAGAGATCGATCGGCATGCAATAGCCGGTCGGAACGATCCGGCCATCCACCACCTTTCGTTTGCGGTGGGTCTTAAAGGAGGCGACGACATCGCGAGGATCGCGAACGAGATGGATCACCTTCGCTTCAGGGAAGTGACCACGAATATAGCCGAGGCGATGGATATTGCGGGCGGTCTTGTCGACCCAGATCCGCTTGCCAGACCGATCGAGCACCAGGTTCTGGAAGCGCTCGACGAACTGGACCCGGCCCTTGGCAGTGGCCAATTGGGCATCCAGCGCCGCCAGAGGCAGATCGAACTTCCGTGCGAGGGTCGCCGTGTCGATCGATACCGGGAGCATAAGCAGGGATTCCGGGCCCGCATGCAACTCGGGATGGGTGTCGAGGATCACCCGAAGCAGGGTGGTTCCACTTCTGCCACAACCGCAGATTGTGACAAACGGGCGGCTCGACTTCTGGGTCTCTGCAGGCTCATCGAGAAAATCCAACAGCCGCCAGCGTTTCAGTTCGTCGATCTGCGCATCGTCGACAATCCCCCCGGAGCGGAATGCCCCTAGAATGACGGCCTCATTCGATTGCGGATCGACAAATTCTTGCTTCAACATTTGAGCTGGTCTCTATGGTGTTCCCTCTTTTTCTTATTGTAGCCGAACAACATAATCAGAGGCCCCCGCGACTAGATTCTGTTGACGGACTCGCTTTTTTAACTAATCCATGTCTAATGCCTCCCCCTGCTAGTTACTGTTATTTTGGTGTAATTTTCTTTGATGATGAAAATAACTTAATTATCCATTACGGAACCGAGAGCCGCATTGGTTATACGGCTAATGATTCTCCGCCCATTACACACCTTCCGCAGCATACATCACACCACTAGCACAACACCGTGACCATTCAATGGAGCGATGATGCTAAAGAGCTTGGCTGGGGCTGGGCGACCATCGTGGTTGCCTGGGCGGGATCGACCGAATCAGGAAAGGCTCTGCCGCATCGCGTCCACGAGGGAAGCTAGGACTTCCTGCCCCTGCGGCGTGAACAGCAAGCGATCAGGCTCTGCGGTCACCAAGCCAGCCCGCTGAAGCTCATCAACTGCGCCCGGATTAGCCTGGTGCCCGGCCGCATCGCGTCGGACTACAGCGGTCACGGGTTCTCCGCTCTCGAGCTGGTGGTAGATCGCGAACGCGAATACGGACAATGCCCTGTCGCTCAGCGTGGTCGCCATGTCTTCGTGCTCTCCTGCCAAGCTTGGTCGCTCTTCGCTCATGCCTGGCTATTCAACATCAAGGATGTGCCAGTAGTTCCCGGAAGCCAGCATGCAGGGGCCGGCGGCGATGACTTCCGCAACAGTACCACCCATATCCTCCCTGTGCCTGGAGGACGGTTCCCTCGGCAGCGGTTCGACCGTGCGTGCCGACGTGGCAGCGGAGTGGCTCGTGGGCCTGCCCAAGCAGTTGATCGACATAGATCGCATCTATCTGGAGCCGGGGGTGGAGGCCTACCGGCGTGGCCAGGAGATCCTGGCTCGCTTTCCCGATGCGGAGCGGATCCAGGTCGACTCGCACTGGAAGATCCCCACCCTGCACGGCAACGAGGGCAGTGCCGAGGACTGGCTGAAGATCAAGCGATCGGTCCTGGTTCTTGGCGTCAAGAAGACCCTGGGCCTCCGCCCGAACGGGCGAAGCGCGCACTTCATCGCACCCTCCAGTTCCAACGGCTGCGCCATGGCATGCGCCTATTGCTACGTGCCGCGGCGCAAGGGGTACGCCAATCCGATCTCCCTGTTCGTCAACATCGAGGAGAACTGCCGAGCCATCGCCCGCCATGCCGAGCGGCAGGGTCGCCTATCGGTACCGGACCAGATCGATCCGCATCTTTGGGTCTATGACATCGGCGAGAACGGCGACCTGTCGGTCGACGCCGCCCTTTGCGACAACGTGAAGGACCTTGTCACCCTTTTCCGGCAGGTCCCGAACGCGAAGGGCTCGTTCGCCACCAAGTTCGTGAACCCTGACCTGCTGGGCTACGACCCGCAGAACAAGACCCGGGTGCGCTTCTCGCTGATGCCGGAGGAGATTGCCAAGGTAGTCGACGTCCGCACCTCTCCCATGGGCGAGCGGATCGCTGCCGTCGACGAGTTTGTACGCGCAGGCTACGAGGTCCACCTCAACTTCTCGCCGGTCATCATGCACGAGGGCTGGGAGGAGGCTTACCGGCGCCTGTTCCAGCAGGTCGACGACTGCCTCTCGGCCGAGGCGAAGGCACAGCTCAAGGCCGAGATCATCTTCCTCACTCACAACGCCCAGCTGCATCAGGTGAACATGCAGTGGCATCCTCGGGCCGAGGAGCATCTCTGGCGGCCGGACCTGCAGGAGACGAAGCGATCCGAAGGCGGCATGCTGAACCTGCGCTACAAGGCATCCTGGAAGCGGCAGTGGCTGGCGCGCTTCCAGGACCTCCTGGCCCGTCAGTTGCCCTACTGCCGGGTCCGCTATGCCTTCTGACGGTGCTCCCGGATGTCCGACCCAGCCCAGCCGCTGATCCTTACCCTGGCAATGAACGACGCAGCATTCCGGAAGCTGGACACGTTGCGGCAACGCCACTTCCCGCCCGAACGGAACTTGATCCCGGCCCACGTCACCCTGTTCCATCACCTGCCGGGCGGTGAGCTGGCCGGGATCTGCCACACGCTCACCGAGCTATGCTGCGATACTTCTCCATTCGAGGTCGAGATGGGCGGGTTGCAGTTCCTTGGCCGTGGGGTCGCCATCCGCCTGGCCGGGTCCGAACTCTTCGCACTCAGGGCACGCTTGGCGCAGGCATGGAAAGGCTGGCTGACGCCCCAGGATCGCCAGTCCTGGCGACCGCACGTGACGATCCAGAACAAGGTGCCTCCCGAGGAGGCGCGGTGGCTGCACGAGGAACTCGGCCGGACCTTCCAGACCTTCCGGATCACCGGATCCGGGCTCCTGCTCTGGCGCTATCTGGGTGGGCCATGGATGCCATCGGGTTCGTTCGTGTTCGGTGGACCCGAGCCCAGGCAGTGAGACCCCTGGCATTTGCCTGGCACGGCACCGACACTAGATGGACCGTGATGAAAGGGAGCCCCGATGACCTCCGAGCCCATGCTCCTCGCGGCCAACGACGTGGCGCCGGCTTCGCGCGGCATCCTTGGGGCGGACCGGCAGGCGCTCCGGGACGCGGTTCGTGAGCTGGAGGGACCAAGCTTCATTGCCCGACTGTCTGCCGCAGCCGGACGGCCGATCGAGATGCTCGGCCGGGCTCTGCCTGAGCGTGCCACCGAACTGATCTCCGAGGCCACGGCGAAGGCGCTGCGGCAGGGGCTGCGCTACATCATCAAGACCGTCCCGCGCGGGACCAAGGACGCAGAGACGGGCAGGCACCGGACCCTGGCGACCTTGTCCGGCGCCATCGGGGGCGCCTTCGGCATGGCCGCGATCCCGATCGAGCTGCCCGTCTCCACGACGATCATGCTGCGTGCCATCGTGAGGATCGCGCAGAGCGAGGGCGAGGACCTTGACGATCCGGAGACGGCGCTGGCCTGTCTGCAGGTATTCGCGCTGGCCGGGCGCACCGGGTCAGTCCATCTGCACGAGAGCGGCTATTTCGCCGTCCGCGCCGCCCTGGCCCGCTCGGTGACCGAGGTGGCACGCCAAGTTGCCCAACGCGGCGTGCTCGACGAGAGCGCATCGGCCGTCATCCGCCTGATCTCGCAGATCGGCTCGCGGTTCGGCGTGGCGGTCTCGCAGAAGGTGGCGGCGCAAGCCCTGCCGGTGCTGGGCGCGTTGAGCGGGGCTGCGATCAACGCCGCGTTCACTGCCCATTTCCAGACCATGGCGCGGGCCCATTTCACGGTGCGCCGGCTGGAGCGTGCTCATGGCAAGGCCGCCGTGCGCGCCGCATACCTGCAGATCCAGGCCGAGGAAGGCTTCTGACGTGGCAGTTCGAGCGCCAGGTTCCACAGCAGGTTACACGCAGCGATATTCTCGCTAGACCGGCATCTCTCGACCGGGCCGACTCCGGCCATGAAATCTACTCCCCCCGCTCATCCGGGCGGCCATTGCATGGGCTGAACCGTCGAGATGGTCGTCTACCTCATCCGAAAGCTCGAGCAGTTCACCAAGCTATCCAATGAGGAGAAAAGGGCGCTTGAGAATGCTGCGGCACAGAAGGTGCGGCGGCTAGGTCCGCGAGAGGACATCATCCACGAGGGCGACCGCCCGCGGCACCTCAATCTGATGCTGGAGGGTTGGGCCTGCCGCTACAAGGTGCTGGAGGATGGCCGACGCCAGGTTGTGGCCTTCCTGGTACCCGGCGACATGTGCGACCTTCGCATGAGCATCCTGCGACGGATGGACCATTCGATCGGTTGCCTGTCCCACGCGCTGGTGGCGGAGATCTCAGCCGACACCGTTGTGGAACTCTCCGACCGCTATCCGGCGCTGCGGCGTGCGCTCTGGTGGAACTCGCTGGTCGAGGAAGCGAAGGCCAGGGAATGGATCGTCAATCTCGGCCGGCGCAATGCGGCCGAGCGCATGGCGCATCTTTTCTGCGAGATGTACGTCCGGCTGAGGGCGATCGGGCTTACGATCGATCGGGCGTTCGAACTCCCGGTCACCCAGGAACTGCTCAGCGATGCGGTAGGCCTCTCGGCGGTCCATGTGAACCGCACGCTGATGGAACTGCGCGAGGCGAACCTCATCAGCCTGAAGGGTAAGACCCTGACCATCCTGGATCCGGACGGCCTGGAGGCTCTCGCCTTGTTCAGCGCCGACTACCTCCACCTCGACCGCTCAGGCGAAGCCGGATGAGAGCTGGCCTGCATGGGTCGACCGGACGAGATCGGGTTCCGCTCCTCGGTCTCCAGGTAGTCGATCCTGCGGAGGATCTGGGTGCGGTGGTCCCGCCAGGCCCGCACGACTTCCTCCAGTTTTCCCAGCAGGGCCTCTGCATCGGAGGCGTCATGCGGGGTCTTCTGTAGCCGCTCGATCAGGTCCCTCTGCCGCGCGATACGCGCCTCGCCAGCAGCTATGTCCTGATCGGCCTTGGCCAGCTGCCTTCTCTCATCGTCCAGCTCGCCCATGCCAGCCCTCCATGAAACCACCGGTTTTCGGCGAAATGGTCACGCCGGCAGCGTCACATCGCTGATTGTGTTCATCAGCCGCAGCCATGGGAACAGTCGTGGCAGCCTCAAGTTGCTCTCCCGTGCCAATGGGAGCACCGGGACAGGATCATGAGCAATCGCGACATCGTCGTCATCGGCGGATCGGCCGGCGCCACCGCACCGTTGAAGACGATCCTGGGGGCTTTGCCCCTGGACTTCCCGGCAGCCATCTTCATCGTGCTGCACATCCCTGCGCGCAGCATCGGCATCCTCACGACGGTGACCGCGGCGGCCACCAGGCTGCCGGTCCACCCCGCAACCGACGGGATGCCGATCCACCCCGGCAACATCTACCTGGCCGTGCCGGACCACCACATGATCGTGGCGGACGGCCATATCCGGTTGGGCCGCGGCCCACGCGAGAACATGGCGCGGCCTGCGATCGACCCGCTGTTCCGCTCGGCCGCCGCCAGCTACGGGCCACGCGTCGTGGGCGTGATCCTGAGCGGCTTCCTGAACGACGGGGCGTCCGGCCTGGAAGCCGTCAAGCGCTGCGGTGGGATCGCGATCGTCCAGGATCCGGAGGAGGCCATCGCGGCCGAGATGCCGCGCAACGCGATGACGGCAGCGACGGTGGATCTTTCCGTGCCGAGCGCGCGGATCGGAGACGTCCTGTCCGACCTTGTCCAGCAGCCGGCCGGGCCTGGCGTTCGCGTTCCTCCCGAGATCCAGCTCGAGATCGATATCGCGGCGGGCGAACGGATTGACAGTTCGATCCTGCGGCGCATCGCCGATCCTGCCGCCCTGACTTGCCCGCAGTGCGGTGGCATCCTGTCCACGGTCCGCAACGCGAAGCCGCTGCGCTATCGCTGCCAAGTCGGGCATGGGCTGACCGCCGACATTCTTGCCAAGGAACAGGAGAACGCAGTCGACGAGGCGCTGCGGGTGGCCCTGCGGATCGTCGAGGAGCGGGCCGAGTTGGTCACACGCCTGGCAGAGGACGGCCGCAACACCGGCCGCCGGGCCGTTGCGGAGATGTATCAAGAGCGGGCGGACGAATATCGACGCTATGCCGATACGATCCGCCGGGCTGTCCTGATCTCGATGGGATCTCCTGAACCCTCCGGGAACGAAGGCGCGCAGGATGAATAGGCTGGGCGCGAGGGCCGGACGAACGATATCCTCAGGTCGGCACGATCTCGCCCGGACATCGCAGTGCCGTGGCCGTATCGGGCAGCCCATCGACAAAGAACCGTATGTCTGAACAGCATTCCCCAGAAGACAGAGCAGGCACTGCGAGGATGCTCGTGGCCGTGGCCGCATCGGCGGCAGACCCGGGCCCGCTGGAGGACTTCCTGGAGCAGTTGGCGCTGTCTGCCGGTGCGGCGATGGTCGTGATCCTGCAGCATCGTGAAGCCCTGGACGAAGATGCCTTCCTGACACGGATGGCCGAGCGCGGCTGCATCCTGACACGCATCGAAAACGACATGCCCGTCGAGCAGGGCAAGACCTACCTGTCTGCCCCGGACGTCGTGTCAACCATTCATGATGGCCGATTCCAGGTGCGGCCGTCAGAGCAGAACCCAGGGGAGCGGGGCACCATCGACAGCTTCCTCGTTTCGCTTGCCCAGGAGGAGAACGGCCACGCGATTGCCGTCCTCTTCAGCAGCACGGGCACGGACGGCACCCTGGGCGTGACGGCGATCAAGGCATCGGGTGGCCTGATCATCGCCGAGGAGACCCGGGAGTACCGCGAGGACAGCCTGGCCCTGAGCAGCACGCCCGCGGCCCTGGCGGACTTCATCTTCCCGGCCGAGGAAATGGCCAACCGGGTGGCCTTCCACCTCAAGCGTCTCCTACGCCAGCAGAAGGAGGTTGCGGCGAACGCCAGCGCCGCGGACATCTCCAACATCGCGACGGTCCTGCGCAACAAGACAGGCCACGACTTCCACGGCTACAAGAAGGGCACGTTCCTGCGCCGGGTCCAGCGCCGGATGGAGGTCGTCCAGGCGGACACGTTACCCGACTATCTCGAGATCCTCCGCACCCAGCCGGACGAGCCGCAGCTTCTGTTCAATGACCTGTTGATCGGCGTCACCCAGTTCTTTCGTGATCCGAAGGAGTTCGAGCTTCTCGATTCCCTGGTGATCCCCAAGCTCCTGCAAGGCAGGAGCCGGAACGATCAGGTCCGGGTCTGGGCGGTCGGCTGTTCGACCGGCGAAGAGGCCTACTCACTCGCCATCCTCCTGCGCGAGCACATGGCGAAGCTCGACGTCGTCCCGCAGGTGCAGATCTTCGCGACCGACCTGGACGGACGTGCCCTGGCTTCCGCCCGGTCCGGCCGCTACACCAATGCCATCAGCCAGCAGATGTCGCCGGAGCGGCTCCGCCGCTGGTTCGTCAAGGAGGGCAACACGTTCCTCGTGGTCAGGGAGCTGCGGGAGATATGCGTGTTCTCCCAGCACAGCCTCATCAAGGACGCCCCGTTCTCACGGCTGGACTTGGTCTCCTGCCGCAATCTCCTGATCTACCTCGACCCGGAGCTCCAGAATCAGGTCGTCCCGCTCTTCCACTTCGCGCTCAAGGAAGGCCGGTACTTGTTCCTCGGTAATTCCGAGAACGTATCCCGGCACGCCCAGCTGTTCGTCCCGATCGAGAGCCGCGCCCGGATCTTTCAGCGCCAGGACACTGCCGGTCGTGTCCTCCCCGACCTGACCTTCACGCCAATCGACCCGCGACGGCCCCTGGAATCTCCAAGCCCGCTGCCGAAGCCGCGCCTGCGCGACGGATTGCTCACGCGCCGGGCCGAGCGGCTCGTGGAGCGCTATGCGCCGGCCTATGTCATCACCGACCAGATGTTCAGCGTGCTTCACTTCTCGGCGAAGATGGGCCGCTACATCCACCCGACCGGTGGTGCCGCCAGCCTGGACCTGCTGAGCCTGATCCATCCGGACCTGCGGGTTCACCTGCGCCTGGCGCTCAACAAGGCAGCCGAGAGCGGCGAAACCGTGCATTCCAGCGACCTGCTCATGACGATCGACGGGCAGCTTCTCCAGGTCGACCTGGTGGTCGAGCCGGTCAAGGACGATGCCCCGTCCTCGCGGACCTTCGTGGTCATCTTCAAGGAGGGACCCGACCCGTCAGAGAAGGCCAGGGAACGGGTGCCGGACAGCGACGACGAGCGGGTGCAGCGTCTCGACGCCGAACTGCTCGTCGCGCGCGAGCGCCTGCAGGCGACCATCGAGGAACTGGAGAGCACGAACGAGGAGCTGACGTCCTCGAACGAGGAATACCAGTCGCTGAACGAGGAGCTGCAGTCTGCCAACGAAGAGCTGGAGACGTCGAAGGAAGAGCTCCAGTCGGTCAACGAGGAACTGTCGACGGTCAATGGCGAGCTGGCGCACCGTGTCCAGGAATTGGCGAGGGCCAACAGTGACCTGAAGAACCTGCTGGAAAGCACGCAGATCGCGACGATCTTCCTCGACAACGATTTACGGGTGGCCAACTACACGCCCGCCGTCGCGGACATCTTCCATCTCATCGAATCAGACTTCGGCCGCCCAATCGGCCACATCAAGTCGCGCGTGGCTTATGACAATCTGCAGGAGGACGCCCGCCGGGTGCTGCGGACACTTGCCAGCGTCGAGCGGGAGATCGAGGCTCCTCAGAACGGCCGCTCCTATCTGGCCCGTGTGTTGCCCTACCGCAGCGTCGACAACTTCATTGCCGGCGTGGTGATGACGTTTGTCGACATCACGGCACGTAGGCGGGCCGAGGAGGCGCTGCGCGATCGGGAGGAACGGTTCCGCCTGATCGTCGAAGGCGCGCTGGACTATGCGATCGTCGTCACCGACCGGTCAGGCCGTATCGAGGAATGGTCACCGGGTGCCGCCGCCGTGTTCGGCTGGACGGCACAGGAAGCGACCGGCCAAATGCTGGCCATCCTCTACACGCCCGAAGATCGGGACCAGGGCACGCCGGAGAAGGAAATCGCCCAGGCGCGCGAGGAGGGAATGGCCCCCGATGTGCGCTGGCATATGCGCAAGGACGGTACGCGCGTGTTCATCGAAGGCTCGGCACGTGCGCTGTACGACGCCTCAGGCCGCTTTCGCGGCGTCATGAAGATCGGCCAGGACGTTACCGAGCGACGCGAGCGTGAGGAAAGGCTGCGCCAGAGCGAGAGTCAGGCCAAGCTGCTCTTGGGCGAGCTGCAGCATCGGGTCAGGAACACGCTGGCCGTGGTCCGCTCGATCGCCCGGCGCAGTGCCGTCAACAGCAAGACAGTCGAGGATTATGCAGCCCACCTGGACGGTCGACTGAACGCATTTGCCCGGGTGCAGGCCGTCACGACAAGGGACCCGGCCGCCGGGCTCGATCTCGAGATGCTGGTGGCGGACGAACTGCTGGCGCACGCCGCCCGCGAAGGCGAGCAGGTGAGCGTGATCAAGGGACCGAAGGTGCGGCTGCAGCCAAGGACGGCCGAGACGTTCGGGCTGGCTCTTCACGAGCTGGCGACCAATGCCGTGAAGTACGGCGCTCTTACGTCGCCCAAGGGCCGGATCGAAGTGTCCTGGCGCTTCGAGGAACGGGAGGGCGGGCGGTATCTCGTGCTCGACTGGATCGAGACCGGCGTCCAGCTCGACGCCGCGGGGCCGCAGCGGCGTGGCTTCGGGACCGAGCTGATCGAGCGGACCCTGGCCTACGAGCTTGGCGGCGAGACGGGCCTGCAGTTCGGTTCCAACGGCCTGCGCTGTACCATCAGGCTGCCGGCGACCGAGCAGATCATCGTCCTGAGCAAGGCGCCTTCTGGGACAGGCCACGGACCATGATCGTCCCAAGCCGTGTGATGGCCTGCCTCAGCCGGCCAAACGCTTCGGAAACAGCGCCCTGGCGATCTTCATCGCGTCCGCCGGCTTCTCATAGCGGGGAACATGGCTGTGCTCAGCCGGAATCATGCTCTGGTCGTAGCCGGTGACGAACACGAACGGCACGCCTCGGTTGCTCAGCTCCGCCGCCAGGGGAAATACCTTCTGGCCGTTCAGCTCGACGTCGAGAACCGCACCATCGATCCCTGGCCCCGCCGTGACCAGCTTCATGGCCGCGTCGAGCGTGGGCACCGGCCCTACCACCTCGGCACCGGCATGCTCCAGCTCGTGCTGCAGGTCATCCGCGATCACGTACACGTCCTCGACGACCAGTACGCGGGTGCCGCTGAGGTTCACGCGCTGCATTCTCGGGGCCATCGCCGTTCCTCCGAACCCACCGGCAATTATTTCCCGTGCCGGGACAGGCATCGCTCGCGATCGTCCGGCGGCGTGTTGCGACGAGCAATATCATGAACCTCTGGCACGAGGGACTGTTCCATTTCCTGACTCTCCCGCTGCCGCACAAAATTCCCATGCTCAAGCCCATCCGTGCATGTGCACCGACTCTGGCCCGGTCCATGTGGTGTTCTGATCAACTGCCTTCATGCTGACAGTGGAGCGTTTTCCTGTATATTACAGAATGTTTATCGATTATTTTTCTGCGGCGCCAGGTCATGTCGCCAAAGCTGGCGAAGCGCTGACCTGACCGCATTTTGGGCTCAGTGACGATTCGCCCCCTGCTGATGGGCGTGATGTGGAACAGGCTCAAGCCCTTGCTGCCGCCACAAAAGCCCAGGATCGAGCGGCCCTCGATCGACCACCGGCGTTTATGGAGGTGGTGCTCTGGTTGGCTCGCACCAGCTCATCCCCCTCCCAGGGATCGGGCTGAAGCCCGCAGGCACCGGACACTGGTCGGAAGGCGCGCATGCTGAGAAGCACCGTTATCCGTACCCCTACCTGTGCTACAGGAGCATGTCAGTCGGCAGGCGGACAGGCACTCGGCCACTCCCGCAGTGGCTCTTAGACAGAGCTGCATCTTCGTGCCGGTGTGCATGGCGGCCAGTAGCGCTGCACCTGAACGGCGGTGGGCGCCACGACCTGCTGGGTGTGGCGCCATCGTCCGAGCAAGGCATCCTGCCTACCGACGGGCAAGGTAGGCCCGCTGGAGGGTTGCCGCCGTCATCGCGGAGGGCTTGTTCAGCTGCCTGGCCGCTCAATCCTTTCCACGCCATGTGAATCGTCCCGACCATCCCGAACCGGGTGGACCAGCCAGACAACCTTGGCTTCGACCGCCAAGCCTACCGGCAGCGCAACCTGACCAACGGCTGGTCGGCAAGCAACTCCGCCGCGTCGCCTCACGCTACGACGAGTTTGCCGCCCACTACCTCGCCTTTGGCGACACGCGTTAGCTGCCCGATTGCGAAACATTGCCGGGATCCGGCAGGACTAGCGACGGTGGACAGCAGTTGAGGGCGGAGGCCGACAATCGGCGGTGCGGAGCGGCCTTCCGAGCCGGAGATCCGGACGATAGGGACGGTGTCTCCACCTGTTCATCACGAGCGGCGGTTCTTGCGGGGCTCCGGCTGGCCGAGACCGGGGTCGATCACCCGAACAAACCCGGCCAGATCTCGCCTCCAGAGCTTGCCAGCCGCCTGCCCTCTTCGCATCAGATCAGCGACTGGCCATAGGTCAGCACCTGATCACAGACCTTCTCGGTGAGTTGCTTCTTGAAGCCGCCGCCGCTCAGGTTCAGCTTCTAGCTTCTGGCCGCTGTCACTCCCAAGGATGCCGCCCAGCCCCTCCCGGTAGCCCGGATCGGCATTCGCCTCCTCCTGCCCCCCGATCTGCCCGAGCAACCTGTCCTTGAGATCTGAAGCATCGCTACCTAGCAGGTTGTTCTTGGCACAAAACTCCAGCAGGCCAGCAATGTTGCCGGTCCCGACGTCGCCCAGCGACGGGATGGTCTGGCTACCAAGGCCTTCGAACATGGAGGCGCCATCTTCGCCCAGGGCGCCGTCCAATGCTTCTTTCAGCTGGGATTGCGCGGCTGTGGTGCCTGCCATCATCGCCACGACGGACAGGGTGAGAATGTTCGAGATCCGGCCGCGTTGTCTGGACATCCGCTCTCCTTCCGCAATGGTTCAGCTTCGGGCACAACGCCCAGCCTCGCCGAAGGAACCTGCCCGATCCGCAAGGGTTGGCCCGGGCACGAGGTGATCGAGAGACGGAACGATGGCGAACGACAGCGAGCGTGGACCGAACTGGTTGCAGATCAGGGAGCGCATCGACGCCGACAAGACCTTGGACAAGAACACGCCGCCAGAACCGGCCATGGCAACGTTCGGAACGGACGACGAGGCAGCCGGCCAGTACACGGCGCCCGAAGACATCGCCCGCTCGGCCGGACCCGAAGCGACCCTGCCGGGGCCGTCACCCAAGCCAGTCATCCCCGGCTGGGCCTATTTCGTCGGTGGCCTGGCCGTTTTGGTCATTGGTTTCATCCTGCTGACGTCGCTCGTCGCCTGATCCGAAGGCATGCCGAGCATGGCAAGGCGAATTGGGCCTGCTACCGGCGCTGCTCACCAGTCATGGACACCACGCGGCCCTGCGCGAGGGTGAAGGTCCTCGTTTCGAAGCCCGAACAGGTGACGGCTGCGTTATCCGATGAGCGCCGTCCGTCCTGCCAGTAGTAGCGGGCCTCGACCACGAGGCGCTCTGGCGTGTCCTCCAGGATATTGGTCCGGGTGACTGTCATCGACGGCGAGACGCAGCGTGCACCCTCTTCCCAGGCGTTCGCTGCATAATAGCTCTGGATGGCGGCAATGGCTTCCGGATGGCCCGGCACGTCCACCGTAGTGCAGCCCACCAGGACCAGGAGGGCGGCCGTCGACAGGTTGCGCAGCATGATCATCCGCATCGTCCTTGATGGCCTTGCTCGGCAAACCGCCTTGCGCGTCACCTTCGAGCCGGCTCTGCGCGTCCTACCCTCATGTAGGTCTTCGTCGAGCAGCGACCAGCCTCGCGCCACCAACGGACCGCGACGGCTTCGGCCGGAGCACCGCCCGATCCGATCCCGATCAACCGGCCAGCCGCGGCCATCTCGCGGCTTTGCGCTCTCCACTGCTGAATCGACTGGAGGCATTGGCGATCACGCAGGCCTTGGTCTCATCCGGCTTCAACCCGCTCCCCCGGAGACACGGTATTGCCGGTCAAGCGGGTGGCGGGTCGGCTGCTCCGGGGTGGAACGCCTTTGGTGGGCGGATGACGGCTTGCGCCCACGACCAGCAGCCTTGGAGTTGCCGGCGGTCGCCGGGATGCTGGCGTCTGCAT
>NZ_DATAGQ010000137.1:0-53513 GCF_036263595.1 Geminicoccus sp.
TCCAAGATCCTCTCGCGCACGCCGCTCGGCCGGTGCGGCGAGCCTGCCGAGGTGGCGAGCGTGGTGCTCTTCCTGGCATCGGACGATGCCGCCTATGTCACCGGCCAGACGGTCTATGTGGATGGCGGACGGCTCGGCCTGAACTACACCGTGCCGGTCCGGGACTGAGAGCCCGCTTGAACCGTGCGAGGCGTTCGGCCAATAGAGCGCCTAGCAATGTCAACTTCGGCGACGCGGCGTTCCTTGCGAAGAGCGCCGCGTCGTCGTTTGCACCAGGAGGTGGATCGCGATGGATCGCCCGCTCATGCCGAAAGCCACCGCCGTCTGGCTGGTGGAGAATACCGGTTTGACCTTCGAGCAGATCGCGGAGTTCACCGGCTTGCACACGCTCGAGATCAAGGGCATCGCCGACGGCGAAGTGAATGCGGGTGTCCGTGGTTTGGACCCGATCGGCGCCGGCATGCTGACCCGCCAGGAAATCGACCGCGCGGTCAAGGACCCGAACGCCAGGCTGCGCCTGCAGCGGTCGATCGCCGACACGAAGCTCGGACCCAAGAAGAAGGAGCCGCGCTACACGCCCCTGTCCAAGCGGCAGGATCGGCCGGACGCGATCGCCTGGCTCTTGCGCCATCATCCGGAGCTGGCCGAGCAGCAGATCTGCAAGCTGCTGGGCACCACCAAGAACACGATCCAGCAGGTGCGCGACCGCACCCACTGGAAGAGCCAGGACATCCGGCCGCGCGACCCGGTGCTGCTCGGCCTGTGCGCCCAGCTGGAGCTGGACGACGCGGTGGCCCGCGCCCGGATCGCCAACCCGAAGGCCGTCAGGACCGAGCCGCTCCCGGCCGAGGGCGAAGAGCTCCCGACCTTCGAGTAATAAAGGAAGCCGGAGGCGCCGCTAGAGGCGTCGTCCCGGCGCCAGATCGGCCGGCGCCAGGCTGATCTGCGGCGGCAGCTCCCGCTCGTCCACGAGGGCCGCGGCGATCTCCGCCATGGCTGGCGCCGTCATGAAGCCGGCCCCGCCCTGCCCGGCCAGCCAGATGAACCGATCGTGGCCGAATGCGCGGCCGGCCACGGGTGCGCGGTCCGGCGTGAAGGTGCGCAGGCCAGCCCAGCGGTGGTGGATGCGCCGGACCGTCTCGCCCGTGAGCTGCTCGTAGCGATCGACGGCGACGGCTACGTCCCATTCCTCTGGCTGCACGTCGTGCGGTGGAACCTCGGTCTCGTCCGCCGGCGAGATCAGGAGCCGGCCGGCCTCCGGCTTCACGTACCAGGCCTCCTCGACATCGATCGCCATGGGCCAGCCCATCGGGTCCAGTCCCGCCGGCGGATCGACCGTCACCGCCGTGCGGCGCAGGGCACGCAGGCTCAAGGGCCGCATGCCCGCCAGTCCCGCCACCTCGTCCGCCCAGGCCCCGGCAGCGTTCACCAGATACGCCGCCTCCAGGCCATCACTGTCGGTCTGCAGTCGGAAGCCCTGGCCGTGCGGCTCGATCGTGCGGATCTCGACGCCGCAGCGAAGGCTGCCCCCATTCGCCTTCAGTCCGCGCAGGCAGGCCTGCAGGTAGCGATGGTCGTCGATGGAGGCCGCCGCACGGTCGAGCACGCCGCCGATGACCATCTCCGGCCGCAGGAACGGCAGTTGGGCCCGCACGGCAGCGGGATCCAAGGCCAGCAGGTCCGGCCCCGCATCCTTCGTCTCCGCCAGGAACGACTCCAGCGCCTCCTCCTGCCCCGGCGACGCCACGTGCAGCATGCCGCGCCGCGCCAGGAGCGGACCGTCCGTGAAGCCCGGTGGCGGGTCCTCGAAGAAGCGGCGGCTGGCAAGCGACAGCGCCCGCGTGATCCGGTCGCCATAGGCGATCGCGAACATGGTGACCGACCGGCCGCTCGCCTGGGTACCCGGCTGCGGCTGGCGCTCGATCAGGCAGACCTTGTGCCGTTGCGAAATAGCAAAGGCCGCGGCGGCACCGGCGATGCCGGCACCGACCACCACGACATCGACCTGCTCCACTCAGCCGCGCTCGACGCTGTCGGAGGCGTCGTGCTCGACATGGAGGTGACGGTCCGACCAGAAGCGCTGCGAGAGGAGGCGGCGGTCCCGCTCGATCAGGTCGGCGATGGCACGCAGCTTCGAGGCGACGCTGCTGGGCAGCGTGCCGGGACGCACCATGACCCGGATCGCCGGGATGTCCACGAGTTCGTGGCGCAGGCGCACGACCGGCTCGTCCCCTTCCGCGGTGGCCGCCACGTCGAAGCTCACGAACTCTTCGGGCTGGCGCGTCGCATAGCTGTCCAGCAGGTCGTCCTTCGATGGAACGCCTGCCCGCTCCTCCTCCACCATGCCCAGCGAGAGCAATTGCTTGATCTCGCGTGGCTGGTTGTTGAAGACCTGCCGCGCATGGCGGAGCGATTCGAGGCTACCCTTCTGCAGGGCGCGCCGGACGGCATGCCAGAGGAGATGGTCCTGGCCTAGCACCAGCTCCACCACCGGCTGCAGCTCGGCCAGGAACAGCGTCAACCCACGCTGCTCACCCGGATAACGTTCCCGCTGCATTCAGCTCGCCCCGACGCCATGTCCGACGAGATTAAGGAATCCCTAACCCTCCCGGAAGTAGGCAACGTCACCCGGTACGCAAGTTCTGCGGCAAATCACCCGTCTCAGCCGCGCCCGGTGACCGGGACAGCCGCCCCGGTCACGCCGCTGGCCGCGGCGGACACCAGGAAGGCGATCACTTCAGCCAGTTGAACCGGCGTCACCCACTTGGCGGGATCGGCCTTGGGCATCATGGCGCGGTTCTGCGGGGTGTCGATCGTGCTGGGCAGGGCCGTGTTGGCCCGAATGCCCTGCCCCTTCAGCTCGTCGGCCAGGCTCTCGGTCAGCCGCAGCACGGCACTCTTCGACGCCGCATAGGCGGCCAGCGCCTTGGGCGCCTTTGGCGCCGGGATCGAGCCGATGTTCACGATGCTGCCGCGCCCGGCGCTGCGCATCACCGGCACGACCGCGCGGCACATGTTCAGCGCGGTGGTCAGGTTGACCTTGAACATGAGGTCCCACTGCGCCGCGTCGGCCTCCTCGATGCCCGCCATCGCGAATGTGCCGACCGTGTTGACCAACCCGTCGATCCGCCCGAACCGCTGTCGTGCCTGCTCGACCAGGCGTGCGCAGGCCGCGGCATCGGTGAGGTCGACGCCCGCCACGCCCAGGTGGCGCCCGGGCGAGTCCAGGTCGCCCAGGACCTTGTCCAGCGTCTCCTGCGTCCGGTCAACCGCCACCATCAGGGCGCCACGGCTCGCCAGGAGGGCCGTGCAGGCAGCGCCGAGATTGCCTCCGGCACCGGTCACGATGATCACGTCGTCGGCAAACATCCAGGTTCCTCTACAGCGGTTAGTGGGATCTCCTCGCACATCAATGCCGTTGGCCGAACCGCTCGAGCAGCCAGTCGACCACGCCCAGAACGGCGAGTACGGCGGCCAGATTGACGGCAAGGCCCAGGTCGGCGAGCGGCGTGCCGGCCACGAGACGGTGCGCCCACCAGCAGGCGGCAAGGGCCGCCAAGGTCGCGAGGATGGTCAGGGCTGGCGCCACCCATACGCCAAGCAGGCTCACAGGACCCGTACCCGCTCGGCTTCGGCATGCACGACGAGCAGGTCGTCGAACCGTTCAACAGAGCCTTCGATCTCGACGGCGAGGGCGACGAGGTCACGCCATGCTTCAGCCCGTGCCCCGCCATCCTGGTCGGCGAGCAGGAAGAACGAGGTTCCCTCGATCGTCCCCGTGCTGACGAACACCGGCGGCACGCCGCCAGTCAGGCAGAGATTGGCGCATGCCTTGTGCGACAGGCCCCTGCCCGGCCGCATCGCGCCGCTGTAGCACTTGCCGTCGCAGATCTCCCCGGCGAGCCGCCAGCGCCCGAGCGGCACCGGTGCCGCCGGGCTGAACGGGGACGACGGCTGGAGCGGCTTCATCGCAGCACTGCCATCCAGCTGCAGCATGGCGAGCGGGCCACGCCTCAGCAGCGTGCCGTTCGCCTCGACCATCTGCCCGTCCAGGCCTGCCGCCAGCGCCTGGACGCCACGCTTGCCGCTCCCGGACAGCATCAGCGTGCGCGGTGCCGGATGCTCCTGGTCGGGCGGCAGGCGCAGGAGCGGGTAGGGTCGGCGCTGGACGATGCCGGCATAGCGGTGCTGCCCGGCATAGTCGCCATCGCCCGGATCGTCGGTGGTCAGCCCCAGCGCCAAGCCCGTCGCGGCAAAGCCGCCGAGCGTCGCCGCACCGGCGGCAGCCAGGAACATCGCGAGGCGCCGGGGCACCTTCTTGCCGTAGCCGACGAAGAACGCGTCATGGGCGCTGGGCTCTGGCATGCTCAGGTCTCCGGGATCGGTATGGGCTCGACATAGGTGCCGGGCGGGTTGGCGCGCGGGTCGAGCAGCACCCGACGTCCGTCCAGCTTCAACCGGTAGGTCGCGAGCTTCTCGGTATAGGGTGCCGGTGCCCGGCCGTCGGCCAGCCGGTAGGTGAAGCCATGCCAGGGACAGGTGATGCAGCCGCCGATCACCTTGCCCTCGCCGAGCGGACCGTTCTGGTGGGCGCAGAGGTTCGACACCGCGGACAGGCGGCCCTTGTGGCGGAACACCGCCACCCGCTCGTCGCCCGGCAGCGGCACTACCACGGCTCGCCCTTCGGCGATCGCATCCACGCTGCCCGCATCGACCCAAGGTGGATCGACCACCGGCACGCCGGCCAGGTCACGTGCGCGCTCCCGCCTGCCCGCCAGGACGTGCAGGACCGACAGGATCGCCACCGAGGCGGCCACCAGGACCGCCAGCAGCGGATTCTGGCCAGACTGCAGGCGCCCCAGCACCACATGGAGGATCACCGCCGCATAGGCGGCATAGACCCCCATGTGCATCGTCTTCCACAGCGGCGGGGTCAGGAAGTTCAGCCAGAAATCGTGGCTGGTGACCGCCAGGACGGCGAGCACGACCAGCGCCAGGATCCCGAACAGCTCGAAGGGAAATCCCAGCACCTGCCCATAGCTCGTGTTGGTGCCGAGCAGGGCGACATAGGGATCGGCCACGCCGAAGTCGAAGTACCAGCCCAGCACCTGGCCGGCATGGGTCAGCGCCACCACGAAGGTGAGCACGCCGAAATGGCGGCGGTTGTAGAGCAGCGGGAGGAAGCGCCGGTCCAGCCGGGCCAGCGGCCCGATCGCCAGCACCATGGAGAGCATCAGGAAGGCGGCGCTGCCGAAGGCCTGCATGCGCAGCGTCGGCCCGTCGAGCGGGCGGGTCAGGTCCTGGAAGGCCGGTGCAACCGGCAGGTAGAGCAGGAGATAGGCGGCCACGCTCGCGACGAGGACGCCGTCATAGATCGCCTTGTTCCGGTTCCAGCCGACCGGCGTGTAGCGGACACTCATCGTGGCGCCTCCAGCAGCACGGCGGGCCGCTCGCCCGGTCCGTCCTGACGGACGACCAGCCCCAGCACGACCACCAGCGGCAGCATCACCGCGAGTACGATCCAGATCCGGGCATGGGCTGTCCGGTGGCGGCGCTGCATGGCGTCACCCTGCCCGCAGGGCGGCGTGCCAGCGCATCAGCACGACTGGCCAGAGAAGCACCACGCCCGGCAGCAGCAGGGCGCGGACGGCATAGGCCCGCTGGGCGGAGGGGTCGATCCGGTCGATGCCGTGGAGGAGGAACACCACCGCCACGGCCAGTCCCACGGCGCCGTAGACCCGCACCGCCTCGACGATCCATCCGGCAAGCCACATGCGCCCCGTCTCCACTCACCGACGGCACCGACGATCTACAGTGCCTCAGCGAGGGTTACGTTGCAGCAGGCGATTTGGTGACACGGCCTGCGCTTCTTCAGCCGAATCTCTGGGTGCGCCCGAGCCGGATCACGCGATCCAATCGTGAGACAGCCGGCTATTCGCCTGCAGCGGCCGCTGGCGCGCGCTCACCCGGCCGAGAGATGCCGCTCCACCAGCCCGGTCCACCAGGCCACACCCACCGGCAGGGCCTCGTCGTTGAAGTCGTAGCGGGCGTTGTGCAGGATCCTGCCTTCGTCGGCGCCACCCACGCCCAGCCAGATATAGGCGCCCGGCACCTTCTCCAGCATGTAGGAGAAGTCCTCGCCCCCCATGGACGGCAGCGGGTCGCGCTGGACGTTCTCCGGCCCCACGACCGTCTCCGCGACGTCGGCCCCGAACGCGGCCTCCTCGGCATGGTTGATCGTCGGCGGATAGCCCTGGCGGTGATACAGGGTGGCGTTCACGCCGAACCCCTTGCCGAACGCCTCCACCATGTCGCGGATCCGCCCGACGATCCGTGCCCTCGTGTCGCTGCGGAAGGTGCGCACCGTTCCCTTCAGGGTCGCCGTGTCCGGCACGACGTTGAAGGCCTCGCCGGCCTGGATCGAGGTGATCGACAGGACCGCCCGGTCCATCGGGTCGGTCTCGCGGCTAATGATGTTCTGCAGGGCCGAGACGAGCTGGGCGGCGCAGACGATCGGGTCCAGGCCGTTGTGCGGCATCGCGGCATGGCAGCCCCGCCCGGCGATCTCGATCCTGATCTCGTCGGTGGCCGCCATGGCGGCGCTCCTCGGCATGGCGAAGGTGCCGAACGGGAGTTGCGGCCAGTTGTGCAGACCGTACACCACCTCGACGGGGAAGCGCTCGAACAGCCCCTCGTTCATCATCACGCGCGCCCCGCCGCCACCTTCCTCGGCCGGCTGGAAGATCAGCACGACCGTGCCGGCGAAGTCGCGGGTCTGGCACAGGTGCCGGGCGGCGCCCAGCAGCATCGTGGTATGCCCGTCATGCCCGCAGGCATGCATGCGGCCAGGGTTGGTGGACGCCCAGGGTGCTTGCGTCAGTTCGGTCATCGGCAGCGCATCCATGTCGGCCCGCAGCCCGATCGCCCGGTTGCCCGGCCGCTTGCCGCGGATCACGCCGACCACGCCGGTCTTGGCCATGCCGGTCACGACCTCGTCGACGCCGAACTCCTTCAGCTTCTCCGCCACGAAGGCCGACGTGGCGTGCTCCTCGTATCCCAGCTCCGGATGAGCGTGCAGGTGCCGGCGCCAGGTGGTCATCTCCGGCACGAGGGCCTCGACGGCTGCTGGAATGCGCAAGTTGCTCTCCGCTCGCTGGGGCAAAACACGAAAAAGGGGAGCCCGGCCGGGCTCCCCCATCTCTACCAGCGCCTTGCGGCCTCCGGCACTAACCAAGACGTCCGGCTGCGGCCGAACGTGGCAGGTCACTGCACCTGGGCGTAGTTGCCGTCCTGGTACTCGAACCAGACATAGGTGTTCTCGGTGAGATCACCCTTCTCGTCGAAGCCGATATTGCCGATCACCGTGTCCCAGCGCTTGGAGCGGATGACCTCGGCAACCTTGGCGGCCTCGGTGGTCTTGGCCTCGTTGGCTGCCGCCGCCCAGACCTGCACGGCCGCATAGGTCGAGAGCGTGTAGCCCTCGGGGTCGTAGCCGCCGGCCTTGAACTCGGCGACCACCGCCTGTGCGGTCGGCAGGTTGCGGGCTTCAGCGGCATTGGTGAAGCGCGTGCCGTCGGCCGCGGGGCCGGCCAGCTGCGCATACTCGACCGTGTTGAGCGCATCGCCCGACAACAGCGGCGCGTTCAGGCCCTGTTCCTTGGCCTGGCGGGCCATCAGCGCCGCCTCGGTGTGGTAGCCACCGAAGTAGATCGCGTTGACGCCCAGCGACTTCAGCTTGGTGATCAGCGAGGAGAAGTCCTTCTCGCCGGCGGTGATCGCTTCGTAGGCGACTTCCTTGAGGCCGGCCGCGTTCATGTTCTGCATGGTCAGGTCGGCCAGGCCCTTGCCGTAGGTCGACTTGTCATGAACGATCGCGACGTTCTTGCCCTTGTAGTTCTCGGCCAGCCACTTGCCGGCAAAGTCACCCTGCTGGTCGTCGCGGCCGCAGGTTCGGAATACCGTGGTGATGCCGTTCGCAGCCGGGTCCTCGGTGAAGGCGGGGTTGGTCGAGGCGGGCGAGATCTGCAGGATGCCTTCCTCGGCATAGACGTCGCCGGCCGGGATCGACGAGCCCGAGCAGAAATGCCCGGCCACGAACACGGCACCCTGCCCGGCCAAGTCGTTGGCGACCGCCACCGCCTGCTTCGGGTCGCAGGCATCGTCGCCGATCGCCAGCGTCAGCTGTTCGCCGTTCACGCCGCCTGCAGCGTTGATGTCCTTCACCGCCTGCTCGGCACCACGGCGGAGCTGCTCGCCGAACGCGGCATAAGGGCCTGTCATGGGGCCGGCGGAAGCAATCACGATCTCGGCCTGGGCCAGGGCCGAGCCACCGAGAAGGGCCGCGGTGAAAACCGCGCCCGCGAGGCGCCGTGTGAACGTCATATGCTGCTCCCGTTTTTCTTGGGTCATGTAGAGAATGTTCGTCAGAAGAGCCGATCTCGCCATCGGTCTGGCAGTCATCGTGGGTGAAGTCTAGCCGTCCGCTTGGGCCGGGCAAGCACGAGCATTTCAGGCTGCCCGACGTTCGCGCACGTTGAATGGACTCCCCCGCTCGTAAAGCCAGGGATACTGCGCGACCATCTTGTTGGTCCGGGCGATCTGGTAGGCCATCAGCGCCAGCAGGATCAGGATCGCGGAAATCACCACGAAACCGGTGACGTGGAACAGTTCCTCGCCGAACAGGGCATAGGACAGGAACCGATCGGTGGCGCCCAGCAGGACCCCATACGGTATGATCTGCCAGATCGGCCGCCAGGTCCGGGCCAACGCCCGCCCCATCGACATGGAGGCGGCGCCGGCCAGGACCAGGGTGAGCCCGATGAAGACGGCGAGCGACTGGCCGGTCAGGGTTTCCAGCATCGTTGTTCCCTCAATGCCCGCCTTCGAGATAGGCGCGCCGCACTTCCGGATCGGAAAGGAGCTGCCGGCCCGTGCCCGTCATGGTGATCTGGCCGTTGATCAGGACATAGCCGCGATGCGCCAGCTTCAGCGCGTGGTAGGCGTTCTGCTCCACCAGCAGCACGGTCACCCCCTGCTGCTCGTTCAGTTCCTTGATGACCCCGAAGATCTGCCGGACGATGAGGGGTGCCAGGCCCAGGGACGGCTCGTCCAGCAGGAGCAGCCTGGGGCGCGCCATCATGGCCCGGGCGATCGCCAGCATCTGCTGCTCGCCGCCGGACAGTGTGCCGGCCCGCTGGCCGCGCCGGCGCTCCAGGATTGGGAAGAGGGAAAAGCAGCGGGCGAGGTCGTCGTCGAAATGGGCGGTGTCGACGTTGATCGCCCCCATCTGAAGGTTCTCGAATACCGTCATCCGCGGGAAGACGCGGCGGCCCTCCGGCGACTGCGAGATGCCCCGGCGCATGATTTCGTGCGTGGGCATCGCGGTGATGTCGGTCCCTTCCAGGAGGATCCGCCCGCCCTGCCCGCGCGGCTGGCCGCAGATCGTCATGAGCAGGGTCGACTTGCCGGCACCGTTGGCGCCGATCAGCGTCACGATCTCGCCCTGCTTCACTTCCAGCGACACGCCCTTGAGCGCCTCGATCCGGCCGTAGAAGGCGTGGATGCCTTCGATCACCAGCATCAGCGCGCTCCCGGATCGAGATGGAGGTCGGCCGCCACCTCCGGCGGCAGGTCCTCCTCCTCGGGCTCGCCCAGATAGGCCTTGATGACCCGGGGATCGTCGCGGATCTCGGCAGGCGTGCCTTCCGCGATCTTCTTGCCGTAGTCCAGCACCACGATCTTGTCCGAGATCTCCATGACCACGCTCATGTCGTGCTCGATCAGCAGCACGCCGATGCCGTGGATCTCCTTGATCCAGAGGAGCAGGTCGTTCAGCGCAGACGACTCGGTCCCGTTCAGGCCGGCCGCCGGCTCGTCCAGGCAGAGCAGCACGGGTTTGGTGCACATCGCCCGCGCGATCTCGAGCCGGCGCTGGTCGCCATAGGCCAGCGCGCCGGCCGGCCAGTCCGCCTTGTCGGTGAGGTCGATGCGGTCCAGCCAGGAGCGGGCCAGGTGCACCCCCTCCTCTTCCGCACGCCGGTAGGAGGGCAGCCCCAGCAGGCCCTTGATGCTCCACCCCGAGGCCCGCATCTGCTCGGCATGCTGGGCAACCATCAGGTTCTCCAGCACCGACATGCCGGCGAAGAGGCGGATGTTCTGGAAGGTGCGGGCGACGCCCGCCTTGCGCACGATGTCGTGCCCGTCCAGCCGCTCCAGGAGCCAGTCGCCCTTCTCGCCCGACAGGGACAGCCGCCCGACCGTCGGCTTGTAGAAGCCGGTCAGGCAGTTGAACATCGTCGTCTTGCCAGCCCCGTTCGGGCCGATGATCGAGGTGATCCGGGACTGGTCGGCGGTGAACGACACGTCGTCCACGGCGACCAGGCCACCAAAGCGCATGGTGAGGTGTTCGACGTCGAGCAGGGTCATGCGCCTTCTCCCCGCCGATGCAGCCGGATGGTCGGCTCGCGGTGCGCGACCAGCCCGCTGGGCTTCCAGATCATGATCAGCACCATCACCAGGCCGAACGAGATCATCCGGTAGTCTTCCAGCTCGCGGAAGAACTCCGGCAGCCCGATCAGGAGGGCGGCGGAGAACACGATGCCGATCTGGCTGCCGAGCCCGCCCAGCACGACGATCGCCAGGATCACGGCACTCTCGATGAACACGAAGCTCTCCGGGCTGATGAAGCCCTGCCGCGCCGCGAAGAAGGAGCCGGCGAAGCCCGCGAACATGGCGCCGATGCCGAACGCGGCCAGCTTCACCATCGTCGGGTTCAGGCCGAGCGCCCGGCAGGCGATCTCGTCCTCGCGCAGGGCCTCCCAGGCCCGGCCGATCGGCAGCTTGCGGATCCGGATGGTGAACCAGTTGGTGAACAGCGCCAGCACCAGGATCACGTAGTAGAGGAACGCGATCCGGTGGTACGGGCTGAACGGGATGTCGAAGAAGCTGGCGAAGGTCTCGCCGCCGCCGGGCGGCGGGTTCGCCTGGAAGGGCAGGCCGAAGAAGGAGGGGCGCGGGATGCCGCCCAGCCCGTTCGGGCCGCCGGTGAACTCGTACCAGTTGATCAGGACGACCCGGATGATCTCACCGAATCCCAGCGTCACGATCGCCAGGTAGTCGCCGCGCAGCCGCAGGACGGGAAAACCCAGGATCACGCCGAAGCTCGCGGCGAACAGGCCTGCGAGCGGCAGGCAGACCCAGAAGCTCCAGCCGAAATACTCCGCCAGCAGCGCATAGGAGTAGGAGCCGACCGCGTAGAAGGCGACGTAGCCCAGGTCGAGCAGGCCGGCCAGGCCCACCACGATGTTCAGGCCCCAGCCCAGCATGATGTAGATCAGCACGATCGTCATGATGTCGACCAGCTGGCGCTCGCCCAACGGGCTGACCGGAAAGGCGAACGCCGCCACGATCAGGAGGAAGCCGAAGGCCAGCGAGATCCGCTTGGCGGTGGTGCTCATCTCGCGCCGGCGCACCGTGCCGGCCGACCTCGGCCTGGAGGCGGCACGGGCGAGTTGGACAGCCCGGACCAGGATGAAGGCCGGGAACAGAAGCGCCACCCAGTTGAGCGGCGCCACCGGGAACGGCAGCAGGAAGGCCAGGCTGGAGTCCAGGTTGCCCGTCAGCAGCGGTGCCAGCAGCAATGCCGCGATCACGATCCCGACCAGGATCGGCAGGTGCCAGGTCCGCTCGGTCAGTGCGAACACCGCCGTGGAACCCAGCGCCACGGCTAGCACGCAATACAGGACGATATGGTAGCGCGGCTGCAGCGTGAGGCCGGTCTGGGAAGCGGCCAGTTCCAGCCCCAGGATGAGGCTGGTCATCAGGAAGGTGATGAAGACCGCGCCCAGGACGTGGCGGGCGAGCTTGCGGCCGTCCAGGCCACCGAGAAGACCCGTCATCGCTCAGACCTTCTCGATCTCGGGGCGGCCCAGCAGGCCGGTGGGCCGGAAGATCAGCACCAGCACCAGCACACCGAACGAGGCCACGTCCTTGTACTCGACCGAGAAATAGCCCGACCAGAACGCCTCGATGATGCCGATCAGGAGGCCGCCCAGCATGGCACCCGGCAGCGAGCCGATGCCGCCCAGCACGGCCGCCGTGAACGCCTTGATGCCCGCCACGAAGCCGATGAAGAAGTCGATCACGCCATAGTAGAGCGTGAACATCAGCCCGGCGACGGCGGCCAGCGAGGCGCCGATCACGAAGGTCAGCGAGATCGTGCGGTCCACGTCGACGCCCAGGAGCGACGCCATCTTGCGGTCCTGCTCGCAGGCGCGCTGGGCACGGCCGAGCGCCGTCCCCTTGATCAGCCAGGTGAACACCGCCATCAGCACGAGAGTCAGGAGCACGATCACGACCTGGATGTAGCTGAGCCGGACCGCGAAGCCGGCGTCGCTCTGCATCAGCACGATGCCGCCCGACACCATCTGCTCGAGTGGCTTGGGCCGCGCACCCTGCGCCAGCTGGACGTAGTTCTGCAGGAAGATCGAGGCGCCGATCGCCGAGATCAGCGGCGCCAGCCGGGGCGAGGCCCGCAGCGGCCGATACGCGATCCGCTCCACCGACCAGCCATAGAGCGAGGTCAGGAGGATCCCCACGATCAGCACGACCAGAAGCGCCAGCGGCAGCCAGGAGATCCCGACCGCCCCCAGGATCAGGAACACGATCAGCGCATGGAAGGCGCCGATCATGAAGATGTCGCCATGTGCGAAATTGATCATGCCGATGATGCCGTAGACCATCGAGTAGCCAATGGCGATCAGGCCGTAGACCGCGCCCAGCGTGACGCCGTTCACCAGCTGCTGGAGGAAATATTCCATTCGCGACGAGGCTCCTGCGAAGGTGCGCGCCCACCGGAACGATCGCGACGAAATGCCGATCGCGATCCGGCCGAGCCTCGTTCTGACGGCGCATTCACCCCTTTGTAAGCCATCGGCGGTACACGAACCCCGACCACCCCTCAAGTGTCTCGATACGATCCGGCCGCTGCACCCTCCTATGGCCGGCGCCGTGGATGCCGGGATTCGATCCGGCGACAACCCTTCATTAACTGGAGGGCGCTAGATTAGGGTCACGGAGGACAGGATGGATCGAGATGACCATGGCGCCGATGGAGAAGCCGAACAGCCGATCCTGGAACGCCGGCGGATCGGGAGCGTGGTGCGGGTCGCCGCGATTGATCCCGCCACGGGCCTGGAGGTGGTGATCCAGGGTCCCGCGGCCCGTGATCCCCTGGCGCTCGAGCGACTGGTCCTGCGCAAGCTGGCCTGGGCACTCGACCGCGCGGCCGACCGCCGCAATGCCACGGACTAGGCATGACCTTTCAAGAACCGCATTTCCCCTCGTCGACTGTCGGCCGCCCGATCGCCGGGAGCCGGCAGGCGGCAGCCGGCCTTTCCCTCCGCCCGGCGACCACATCTCGCCGCCGATCCGCATGAGGACGTGGTGACGGAGGCCTGCGGGGCCTCTGCCATCAGCCGGATCAGACCCTTCGGCGGCGAGGCGCTTGCGGCCAGCAAGAAGGTGGGAGCGGCCGTTGGTGCAAAAGGCGGTGCGGTCGATTGAGTGCGGTCCAAGCCTTGCTGCCGATGCACCGGGTATCGATCGAGCAGCCTGTCTATCCGCCATTGGTCTCCTCGATGCCCTGCTTCTCCAGCAGTGGCACGGGCCGCCCGTTCGCGATCCCGGAGAAGCTCTCGGGCATCTTTGGCCCGGGACCAAGCTCCGACCTGATCCAAGGCGATCCTCCTGGTGCGGCGCGAGCGAACAGAGCCGCCGACGGTATCGAACGCTCATCGCCCTGCTTGTCGGGCGATGACTGTCCAGGACCTGCGCATCCCCGGGCGGCCGGGAGCCAGTCCGCCCCAGCCGCCACCTGCCTCCTGCTGCACCGAGGGCAGCAGGACAAGGAGCGGCCACCGGCGATGGTGGGCTTCGCCGGCATCCGGCTCCTGTTCTGCGCCGTGCGCCCGTCGGGTGGATGCTGGATCGCCTGGGCCTGATGGGCTACCTCAGCCCTCCAGCGGCACGGAATGCCCATCTGGCTGTTCATGGCAGGACCATCCGGCATGGTGGCGGTCCTGCCTGGCCCAGGAACGTCCAGCGTCGGTGCTCGGGCCTGCAACGATACGGAAGCAAGATGGCAACGGAGACCGCATCGAAGCGGCTGGCGGTGGGCATGGACCGCCGCTTCCTGGAGACGACGCCGTCCGACGGCACCACTTTCGGCACGCCGTTCGACCTGAACCTGATCGGCCTGAAGACGCTCTACCTGAAGGAAGTGCGCCGCTTCCTGAAGGTGTTCGGGCAGACCCTGGTGGCACCGCTGGTGACCACCCTGATCTTCCTCGCCATCTTCGCGATGGCGCTGGGCGGCGCCGCTCGGCAGATCGGCGGCATCCCCTACCTGCAGTTCCTGGCGCCGGGGCTGATCATGATGGCGATCGTGCAGAACGCCTTCGCCAACACGTCGAGCGCCATCCTGATCGCGAAGGTCCAGGGCAACATCGTCGACTATCTCATGCCACCCTTGAGCCCCGGCGAGATCGTGTTCGGCGTGGTGGCCGGCGGCGTCACCAGGGGCGTGCTGGTCGGCATCGTGGTTGGCCTGGCCATGATCCCGGTGGTGGACCTCCAGGTCGGCCATCCCTTCCTGCTCATCCATACCGTGGTGATGGCAGCCACCATGCTATCGCTGCTGGGCCTAATCGGCGGGCTGTGGGCCGAGAAGTTCGACCAGATGGCGGCCGTCACCAACTACGTGATCACCCCGCTCTCCTTCCTGTCCGGCACGTTCTACTCAATCCACGACCTGCCGGAGCCCTTCCATCTCCTGGCCCTGATCAACCCGTTCTTCTACATGATCGACGGCATCCGGTTCGCGATAACCGGCCACGCCGACGGCCAGCCCTGGCTGGGCGCGCTGATCCTGACGGTCACCGTCGTGGCACTCTGGTACGCGGCCTACCGCGCGCTCGCCTCCGGCTGGCGCCTGAAGGCCTGACCACCCATACGGCACTGCACCTGTTCTAGGAACTTCGGCCTAACAATGCTATCCTGGCAAGTCCGACCCTCGGCCGCCCGGATGTCGTCATGCAGGACCGCACGCTCGTTGAATGGCATGAACGAACCCAAGAACCGGGCCTGATTCAACCACTTGGATCTATTCGACGACCACGTCCCGTTGCCGCCGGTACCGTCCGGAAGGAAACAGTCCGTTTCGCTGCCGGCCCTCGGGCTGGCATCGCTGCATCCCCATCTGGACGGGAGCCGACCAGGCTGCGTGCCTGGCGGCGGTCCATTCATGCGGAGCCGTGAGCCATGGAGCTTGGCATCTACACGTTCGGCGAGACCAGCCCGGACCCGGCGACGGGGCAGATCCCGCCGGCCGACCAGCGCCTCGCCGACCTGCTCGAGGAAATTGAGCTGGCCGACCAACTCGGCCTGGATGTGTTCGGCATCGGCGAGCACCACCGCCCGGACTTCGCGGTCTCGGCACCGGCCGTCGTCCTGGCCGCGGCTGCCGCGCGGACTCGGCACATCCGGTTGACCAGCGCCGTGACCGTGCTGGGCTCGGACGATCCCGTGCGCGTCTTCCAGAGCTTCGCGACACTCGACCTGCTCTCGCGCGGCCGCGCCGAGATCATCGCGGGGCCCGGCTCCTTCATCGAATCCTTCCCGCTGTTCGGCTACGATCTCGACGACTACGACGAGCTGTTCGCGGAAAAGCTGGACCTGCTGCTCAAGCTCAGCACCTCGCCCAGGGTGACCTGGAGCGGCCGTCACCGGGCACCCCTGCGCGACCAGCCGGTCTATCCCCGCCCTGTGCAGGATCCCTTCCCCGTCTGGATCGGGGTGGGCGGCAACCCGCCCTCGGCCGTCCGTGCCGGGACGCTGGGCCTGCCGATGGCGCTGGCGATCATCGGCGGCGAGCCGGCGCGGTTCCGCCCGTTCGTCGACCTCTACCGCGAATCCGCCGCCCGCGCCGGCCACGACCCCGCCAGCCTCCCGGTCGGCATCAATTCGCACGGCTTCATCGCCGAGGACTCCCAGCAGGCCGCCGACGACGCCTATCCCTATTATGCCGACGTGATGGGCCGTCTGGGCCGGGAACGCGGCTGGCCTCCCTACACCAGGCCACGCTTCGAGGCGCAGCGCTCACCGCGCGGTGCCGACTTCATCGGCAGTCCCCAGCAGGTAATCGACAAGATCCTCGCCCAGCACGAGATCTTCCGACACCAGCGATTCCTGGTCCAGTTCAGCGTCGGCACCATGCCGCACAGGAAGATCATGCGGTCGATCGAGCTGTACGGCACGGTCGTGGCTCCGGCGGTCAGGAAGGCACTCGGTGTCGCAGCCACTTAGGGCCGCTCCTCCGAGTCCAGGCCACCGCAGCCTACCTGATCCGGCGTTGCCCATGGACGGAAGCATGGGCGCACGGCACCCGGATACTGCCTGGGCGGTCCGCTGCTGCGCGGCCATCACCGGCCGATCGTTGACATCGGACCGTCCCACCCCCATTGAACCCGCTTCCCCCAAAATCGAGACCTAGTCTCCGACCCTCCAAGCGAAACGAGCATGCAGAACGCCGCCGTTCCTTCGTTGCTTCCCGTCTACAAGCGCATCGACCTCGCCTTCGAGCGTGGCGAAGGCGTGTGGCTGGTGGCGACCGACGGGCGACGATTCCTGGACTTCGGCAGCGGCATCGCGGTGAACGGCCTGGGCCACGCCCACCCACATTTGGTGGCCACGCTGCAGGCCCAGGCTGCCAAGCTCTGGCACGTGTCCAACCTCTACCGGATCCCGGAACTGGAGCGGCTGGCCGACCGGCTGGTAGGCGCCTCGTTCGCGGAGACGGTGTTCCTCTGCAATTCCGGCGCGGAAGCGATGGAGGCCTGCATCAAGGTCGCCCGCCGCTACCACTTCGCCAACGGCCGCCCCGAGCGCAACCGGATCGTCACCTTCGAGGGTGCGTTCCATGGCCGGACCATGGCGACCATCTCGGCAGCCGGCGCCCAGCGCCTGACAGAGGGCTTCGCACCTCTGCTGCACGGTTTCGACAACGTTCCGTTCGGCGACCTGGATGCGGTCAAGGCTGTGCTGGGCGACCAGACCGCTGCCATCATGCTGGAGCCGATTCAGGGCGAGGGTGGCATTCGGCCGGCTCCGGAGGCCTTCCTGCACAGCCTGCGGGGACTTTGCGACGAGCACGGGCTCCTGCTGGTCTATGACGAGGTCCAGTGCGGGATCGGCCGCACTGGCCGGCTGTTCGGCTATGAAGCGCTGGGTGCTCCCACGCCCGACATCATGGGCATCGCCAAGGGCCTGGGCGGCGGCTTTCCGGTAGGCGCCTGCCTGATGACCGGGCGGGCAGCCAGCGGCATGAGCCAGGGCACCCACGGCTCGACCTTCGGCGGCAACCCGCTCGCCAGTGCCGTCGCCGGGGCAGTGCTCGACGTCCTGCTCGCACCTGGTTTCCTGGACGAGGTCATGGACCGTGGCGATCATCTCGGTGCCGGCCTGGAAGCGCTGGCTGCGCGCCATCCGGGGGTGGTGGAGCAGGTTCGCGGCCGTGGCCTGATCCGCGGCCTCAAGGTCCATCCGTCCAACGCCGAGGTGGCTGCCAAGGCGCGCGAGCATGGCCTGCTCACCGTGGCGGCCGCCGACAACGTCGTGCGCCTGCTTCCGCCCCTGACCATCAGCCGCGACGAGATCGACCAGGGCCTGGAGATGCTCGACCGGGTCTGTGCGGAGATGGCCGCATGAGCCAGATCCGCCACTTCCTGGATCTGAGCGAGGTCGAAGCTGGTGACCTCCGGTCGATCCTGCAGCGTGCCACGGCGCTGAAGCACGGACGCGACCGGAGCCTGCCGATGGCAGGACGCTCGCTTGCGATGATCTTCGAGAAGCCGTCTACCCGCACGCGCGTCTCCTTCGAGGTCGGCGTGCGCCAGCTAGGCGGGCATCCGGTGGTCCTTTCGTCGAAGGAGATGCAGCTGGGGCGCGGCGAAACGGTCGCGGACACGGCCAAGGTGCTCTCGCGCTACGTCGATGCGATCATGATCCGCACCGACTCCCACGAGAAGCTGCTGGAGCTGGCGCACCATGCGACGGTGCCGGTGATCAACGGCCTGACCGACTTCAGCCACCCCTGCCAGATCATGGCCGACGTCCTGACCTTCGAGGAGCACAAGGGTCCGATCCGCGGGCGCAAGCTGGCCTGGACCGGCGATGGCAACAATGTCAGCCACTCCTTCATCCACGCCGCCGTGCGGTTCGATTTCCGCCTGGACATCGCCTGCCCGCGTGAGCTCCAGCCGGCACCCGAGGTGGTGGCATGGGCCGAAAAGCATCAGGGACGCGTGCGCGTGCTGCGCGATCCGATCGAGGCCGTGACGGACGCGGACGGAGTCATCGCCGATACCTGGGTATCGATGGGGCAGGCCGATGCGGACGTTCGCCATCGGATCCTTGAGCCTTACCGGGTGGATGACCATCTGATGGGCAAGGCGAACGAAGGAGCGGTCTTCCTTCACTGCCTTCCTGCGCATCGTGGTGAAGAGGTCACCGCCTCCGTGATCGATGGACGCCAGTCCGTCGTATTCGACGAGGCGGAGAACCGCCTCCATGCGCAAAAGGCAATCCTCGCCTGGTGCCTGGAGGGAATGCGCGCGTGAGCAGCGCCGAACATGTGCCAATCGACAGCAGCCGGCCATTCCAGCTCGACCGGACCGGCCTTCGTGGCCGGTTCGTGCGGTTGGGGCCGGCGATCGACGAGATTTTGGAGCGACACGCTTATCCCGATCCCATCGCGCGCAGCCTGGGTGAGCTCGTCCTGCTCGCCTCGGCCCTGGCGGGCGAGCTGAAGTTCGACGGCAGCTTCAGCCTGCAGGTGCGCGGCAAGGGGCCGGTGACGCTGATGGTCGCGGACTGCACCAACCAGGGTGCGATCCGCGGCTATGCCTCCTTCGAGCAAGGTGCTGATTTTCCGTCCGAGGAGATCGGGGATCTCTGCGGCGACGGGCTGCTGGCAGTCACCCTCGACCAGTCGGCCGTGGGTGGCGAGACGCAGCAGGGCATCGTGGAGCTCGAAGGTGCCTCGCTCACCGACTGCATGCTCACCTATTTCCAGCGCTCGCAACAGGTGCGTACTGGGATGCGCTTTGCGCTCAAGCGCGATATCGACGGCAGCTGGCAGGGCGGCGGCATCGTGGTTCAGGCCTTGCCCGACGAGGGCGGCAATGCGCCGATCGACATCACCGACGAGGACGGCTGGCGTCGCGCGATGGTCTTGTTGGGCACGGTGACGGACGACGAGTTGATCGGCCCGGCCCTCGACGTGGACACGGTGCTGCACCGGCTGTTCCACGAGGAGATCGTCCGGGTCTACCCGCCCCTGCAGCTCGCGCATGGCTGCCGTTGCAGCGCCGAGCGATTTGCAGCGGTGATCCGAGGCTTCTCCGCTGAGGAAGTTTCCGACATGCAGCAGCAGGATGGCTCGATCACCGCGACCTGCCAGTTCTGCAACCGCACCTATCGGTTCGAAGCGGACTCGATCGGATCGATCCGCCACCAGACCCGGCACTAGGTGGGCCTCGCCCGGCGCAGTCTGCTGCTGGCTGCAGGAGCTTCCGTCGTCGGCTGCTCGGCTGCACCTTCCGTCCCGCCGCTGCCGCCCCTGGAGCCGATCCGTCTCGCGGTCGGTGGAGTGGACGTCGTGTCCGCCCTCGCGGCCGGATCGACCTCTGGCGACGTCGCGGCGGAGCGGCGGCAGGAGCAGTTGCGCCAGCGCGTCCAGGCTGCGCTGCGAAGTGCAGTTCAGCCCATGGGCGGCAATGACGTCGTCAGGGTCGAGATCGTGGCGGCCGACCTCCGCGTTCGCGCTCTTCCTGCAAGCGGCGATGTGGCGAGCCAGCTCGGTCTTGAGCCGACGCGCGAACTGTGGTCGCGCCTTGCGGCTGACCTCGTGATCGTGGATCCGAGCGGCCTGGAGTTGGCCAGAGCAGGCGGCGAGGTTTCCCGGACCAGCCCTATTCTGGCCGGCACCACCGCCCCGGCCGAACAGGACCAGGCCAACCAGCTGTTCGAGGAAACGATCCGCCTGTTGATCGTGACGCTGCGCGAATCGGCCAGGGAACGGCTCTACTCCTGGCTGGCCTGACACGGGAGCCCGGCAGCCGGGCCTACCTCGTGGCGTTCAGGTCGACTGCATAGCTCGACAGCTCGGGGACCTCCTGCAGCAGGCCCTGTTCCTTCAGGAACGTGGCAAACTGGTCGTAGCGCCCCTGATCCAGCGCCGCGGGGCTGTGCGCAAACCGCCGGACCGTTTCGAGCCAAGCTTGGTAATTTGCTTCGTTGTCCAGCGCTGCGTCGGTCGCCTTGAACACTTCCCAAGCCTCCCCAGGATGGTTGAGCACCCACTGCGTCGCCGCCTCGACGGCACGCAGGAACCTCCGCAGCTCGGGGCGGTCCAGGCCGTCGCGGTGGGCCGCATAGATCAGCTCGTCATAGGGAGGCACACCCTCCTCCTCCGGGTAGAAGCCACGGCCGGGATGGCCGAGCAGCGCCATCTGGGGGATCTCGACGTTGCGGAAGGCGCCGATCACGGCATCGACCTGACCGCTGATCAAGGCCGGCGACAGCGAGAAGTTGACGTTGATCAGGTTGACGTCCGCAAGGCTCAGTCCATGGGTCTTAAGCATCGTGCCGAGCAGCACGTCCTCGAAGCCGGCCACCGAGAACCCGACGCGCTTGCCCTTCAGGTCGGCCAGCGACGAGATCGGGCCGTCGGCCAGCGCCACCACCGTGTTCAATGGCGTGGAAACAAGGGTCCCGATACGGACGAGCGGCAATCCGGCGGCAACCTGGAGATGGAGCTGGGGTTGGTAGGTAACTGCGATATCAGCCTGCTCGGCCGCGACCAGCTTCGGCGGATCGTTCGGGTCGGACGGCGCGATCAGTTCGACCTCGAGGTTCTCCTTCGCGAAGAACCCCTTCTCCCGGGCGACCACCAGCGGACCGTGATCCGGGTTGACGTACCAGTCCAGCAGGACTGTGAGCCTGTCAGCCGCCCGGGCAGTGCCCGCCACGCACAGGAACAGCGTCGCCAGCGCGAAAAGGCGCAGCATGGTTCGGGATCCTTTCTATCGATTGGTCTGGTAGCTGGCGGGTTGCCAGCGGTTGAACCGGGTCATGACCCGGTCGACCAGCCACCAGAGGCTGAGCGCCATGGCGGACAGCACCACGAGCGCAGCGAACAGCAGGTCGACCTGCATCCGTGCGT
Source organism: Geminicoccus sp. (assembly GCF_036263595.1). Classification (NCBI taxonomy): domain Bacteria; kingdom Pseudomonadati; phylum Pseudomonadota; class Alphaproteobacteria; order Geminicoccales; family Geminicoccaceae; genus Geminicoccus; species Geminicoccus sp. Next base: position 21,281 of record NZ_DATAGQ010000137.1, read on the forward strand.
TGGCGTGCAGCATCAGGTAGCCCAGGCCGCCCGACGAGCCGACCCATTCCCCGACGACGGCACCGATCGGTGCCACCGCGGCGGCCACCCGGAGACCTGATCCGAGGGCTGGCAGCGAAGCCGGAACGCGGATCTGCCGGAGCACAGCCAAAGGTGGTGCATCCATGACCCGCGCCAGTTCCAGCCAACCGCGCTCGGTGCGGCGCAGCCCGTCGAAGAAGGCGAGCGTCACGGGGAAGAAGATGATCAGGACCGCCATCGCGACCTTGGAGAGGAGGCCATAGCCCAGCCACAGCACGAGCAGCGGGGCCAGCGCGAACACGGGCAATGCTTGGCTGATCACCAGCACGGGAAGCAGCCACCGCCTCGCAGGTGCGGAACTCACCAGGACGAGGGCAGCCAGGGCGCCGATCAGGCTGCCGATGAGGAGGCCGAGCACGATCTCCAGGCCGGTCGTGGCGGCGTGCTCCGCCAGGAGGTGCAAGTTGCGCCAGCCGGCCAGCGCCACCGTGAGGGGACCCGGAAGAATGAAGGGCGGCACGCCGCTCAGCCAGACCACCAGTTGCCACGAACACAGCAGGCCAACAGCCGTCACAGCCGGACGGAACAGGCTCATTGGGTTTCTACCAGTTCGGCCGATGCCAGAAGTTCCTTCATGAGGTCTGACTGCAGGCGGATGGCGCCGGGATCTGCTGGATCGCGCGGCGTGGGACCGGATGGCTCGATCGGCCCGCGAAGCTTCGCGGGGTTGCCAGCCATCACCCAGATGCGGTGTCCCAGCCGGATGGCTTCCAGGGGATGATGCGTCACCAGCAGGACCGTGCGATCGGCCAGCAGCTCGGCCGCGAGATCCTGCAGGCGATGGCGGGTGACCGCATCCAGGGCCGAGAACGGTTCGTCCATCAGGACGACCGGCCGATGTTCGATCAGCGTGCGTGCCAGGGCGACGCGCTGCCGCATGCCGCCGGAGAAGACCAACGGCGACGCATCTCCCTTGCCGGCCAGCCCCACCCGCGCGAGGAGCGCATCGGCTTCGGCGGCCAGAACCTTCATGGCATCGCGCGATCTGCCGCGGAGCCGGTGGCCAAGGAGCACGTTGTCGCGCACGTTCAGCCAGGGCAGCAGCAGGTCCTGCTGGGCCATCAGCGCGATCTTGCCGACAAGGCGACCCGGGTCCGGACGAACAACGGCACCGGCTTCCAGACCGGCGATCAGGCGCAGCAGGCTGGTCTTGCCGACGCCGGACGGACCAAGCAGGCAGGTCCACTTGCCGGCCGGAAGCCGCAGCCGCAGGTCCTGGAATACAGGGCGTCCGCCATAGACGAGGTGGGGCACCTCCACCTCCACCTCGGGTCCAAGCAGGCGCGGCGGCTCCTCTGGGGAGCGGACAACGGGCGGTGCCTGGCTGATCTGCATGCTGTTCCCATCCCTTCGCCAGTGTGAACTGGATCAGGTTCGAAGGGTCGCCATGCTGCACGGATGTGCCGATGGCCTCTCAGCCCCTTGCCGGGACTCCCCTTGGATGGGTGGGTGATAGGTTCTCGTCCCCGGTTTGGGAACAGGCTTTGTCGGCCGGCTCAGCTTTTCGGGAAACGCTGGATCGGGGTGTCGCGGTGGACGTCGGCGGACAGGAGGATGCCGAAGCCCAGCAGGACGGTCAGCATGGCGGTGCCGCCATAGCTGATCATCGGCAGCGGAATGCCGACGACCGGGATCAAGCCCATCACCATCGACGTGTTGATCACGACGTAGACGGCGAAGTTCATGCTGAGCCCGATGATGACCAGCCGCGCGAACTGGCTGTGGGCCCGGGTCGCCGCGACGATGCCCAGGACCACGACCGCGAAGAACAGGAAGAGCGTGAAAGTGGCACCCACGAAGCCGGTTTCTTCGGCGAGCGTGGTGAAGGCGAAGTCCGTGTGCTTCTCGGGCAGGTAATTGAGCTGGGCCTGCGAGCCGTGCAGGTAGCCCTTGCCCCAAAGGCCGGCCGAACCCAACGCGATCTTCGACTGGATGATATGATAGCCGGAGCCCAGCGGGTCCTCTTCCGGGTTCAGGAAGGTAAGCACCCGCTGGCGCTGATAGTCATGCATCATCTCCCAGCCCACCGGCAGGGCCGCCAGGCCGATGGCGATCACCAGGGCGAACTTCCACCAGCGTACGCCTGCAGCGAAGAACAGGGTGCCGCCCACCGAGATCAAGGTGATGGCGGTGCCAAGGTCGGGCTGGAGCATCACGAGTGCTACCGGCACCGCCACCATCAGGAGGGGTGGGACCAGGAACAGCGGCCGCTTCACGTCGTCCAGCCAGCCGGCATGGAACCAGCGCGCCAGTCCCAGGATCAGGGCGATCTTCATGACCTCGGACGGCTGGAGCTGGATTGGGCCCAGATCGATCCAACGCTGGGCGCCCTTGGCGACGATTCCGGAGAGGTCGACTGCCAGGAGCAGCGCCACTCCCACCATGAACACCGGATAGGCGATCCTGAACCAGAAGCGCACGTCGATCATGGCCAGGACCAGCATGACGCAGATCCCGGCGGCAAGGCGCACGGCATGGCGGAAGGCCCAGGGTTCCGGTGAGCCGCCCGCGGCAGAATACAGGACCGCATAGCCGATGCCGCCGATCACGCAGAGCAGCGCGACGAGCAGCCAGTTGATCGACAGGATCTTCTCGCCCAGCGATAGGTCGGTCGCCCGCAGCCGTTCTTCCATGGCAGGTCCTCAGGCGGACTTGCCGTCCGGCGCCTGGACGGGCTGACCGTCCAGTTGCAGGACGCGGTCGAGGATGTCGCGCGCAATGGGTGCCGCCACGGCGGAGCCGCCCCCGCCATGCTCGACCACCACGGCCACCGCATAGCGGGGCTCCGTGAAGGGCGCGTAGCCCACGAACAAGGCATGGTCGCGCTGTTCCCAGGGGATGTCCTTGCGCTTGTAGGCGCCGGACAGCCGGTCGGCCTTGCTGATCCGGCGCACCTGGGAGGTACCCGTCTTGCCGCCCATCTGGACGCCCGGCGTGAGGAGGGCAGCGGCACGCGCGGTGCCCGCCGGACTGTTCACCACACGGTGCATGCCACCAAGGACGAGATCCAGATGCTCCTTGGCAACCCCTACCGGCTCGGCCATGGCACCACAGCAGGCCATATGGCGCGGGCCGCCACGGACCAGCCAAGGGCTGACCTTGTAGCCACCATTGCTCAGGCGGGCGGTCATGATGGCCAGTTGCAGCGGCGTGGCCAGCACATAGCCTTGCCCGATGCCGGAGATCAGGGTCTCGCCCTTGTGCCAGGGCTGCTTCAGCTTGGCCTTCTTCCAGGCTACCGTCGGCATGACGCCTGGCCGCTCGCCTGGCAAGTCGATAGCGGTCCGTTCGCCCAGCCCGAAGCGGCGCGCGTACTCTGCCAGACGGTCGATACCTAGCCGTCGGGCAACCTCGTAATGGTAGACGTCGCAGGAAACTTCCAGCGAACGCTGGAGGTCGACCGCGCCATGGCCGCCCTTCTTCCAGCAGTGAAACTCGATCCGGCCGAGCCAGGTCGACCCGGAGCAGCGGATCCGGGTGTCCGGCTTGATCACACCGGTTTCCAGGCCGGCCAGTGCGATCATCATCTTGAAGGTCGAGCCTGGCGGGTACTCGCCCTTGAAGGCCTTATTGACCATCGGCGCCAGCTTGTCGTCGCGAAGCGCTCCCCAGTTCCTGGTGGAGATGCCGTTCTGGAACAGGGTCGGGTCGAAGCTCGGCACCGATGCGAGCGCCAGCACACCGCCAGTCCGCACGTCCACGACAGCAGCAGCGGCGCTGGTCTCGGCCGCCAGCCGGTTCATGCAGAAGCGTTGCAGCTCGAGGTCGAGGGAAAGCTCGAGGTCCTGGCCGGGCTGCCCCTCGTCGCGATCCAGTTCGCGGATCTCGCGACCGACCGCGTTGACCTCGACCCGAGACAGGCCGGCCTTGCCACGAAGCACGGGATCGTAGGAGCGCTCGACACCCTGCTTGCCGATGCGGAAGTCAGGCAGTTGCAGCAGCGGGTCCGCATCGCTCTTGAGTTCCGGCTCGTCCACGGGGCCGACATAGCCCAGGACATGAGCCGCGGCAGGACCTTCGGGATAGCGACGGACCATGCCGGAATCGAGGATGATTCCGGGCAACTCCGGCGCACGCACGGCGATGAGTGAGACCTCTTCCCAATCGAGATCATCCCGCACGCTCACCGGCACGAAGCGCGGGCGCGCCTGCACCTGCCTGATCACCTCGGCGATCCGCTCGGGCGTCACCGGGATGACGGCCGCCAATCGTTCCAGGGTGCCCGGCACGTCCTTGGTGAGCTCGCGGATGATTCGGACCCGGTAGGTCGGGATGTTCTCCGCCAGCGGCCGTCCCGCCCGATCCAGGACGCGTCCGCGCGGCGGGAGAATCAGGCGCTGGTTGACCCGGTTCTCCTCGGACAGGAGCTGGTAGCGCTCGCCCTGCTCCATCTGCAGGTACCAGAGGCGACCGACCAGCCCGCCGAACACGCCGAATGTGCCCGCACCCAGCAGCACGGAACGGCGCCGGAACCAGCGGATGCGTTCAGCTTCCTGCTGCATGGCGCATTCTCGGCAACGCTGTCTGCAGCCGCATCAGCAGAAGGACGACAAAGGGCCAAGCCAGGACGGTCAGCAGGACCCCAAGCACAGCCGGGATCGGGTGGTACCAGCGGCCAGCCATCAGCGAGGCCATCACCCAACGCAGGAAACCTAATGCCGCAGCATAGGAGGCGAAGCTCGCGGTCAGGACCGGCCACGACATGGCAAGCAGCAGCTTGTGCTGGCGGACCACGGCCTCGCGCGTCAGTAGCAGCAAGGCCGGTGTGAGGCCGATCATCGAGCCGGCGACGAAATCGGTGGCGAGGCCCAGCGCGAACAGCGGTATGGGCGCCACCAGCTCCGCGCGGTGGAGCGACCAGAAGAACAGGGCGGCGATCAGGATATCAGGCCCGCGGCTTGCCGGCGCCGCATCCGGAATCGGCGCAAGATCGACCAGCGCTGCCAAGGCAAGGGAAAGCGTCGGCAGGAACTGGCGCAGGCGGTGCTCGGTCGTGCCCGTGGTCATCGCGGCAGTTCGGCCGCAAGGCGGGTGGCGCTCGTCGCCTCGATGCTGGCCGCTTGCACAGGCAGGGCAGCTTCGGGTGGCTCCACCGGCAGGGCACGCAGGATCTGCACGACGTCCAGCCGCTCCCAGTCGGCTACCGGCGTGACATCCACCTCGCCACTGGCCATCCGACTGATCACGCCCACCGGGATCCCAGCCGGCAGCAGGCCACCTTCACCCGAGGTGATCACCCGGTCCCCCAGCGCGAACCGGGGATCGCGGGGAAGAAAGCGCAGGCGCGGAAGCCGGTCGTTGCCGCCTTCCAGGAGCGCCCGATCGCCCGACCGATCGACGAACACCGGGATCTTCGCGCTCATGTCGGTGATCAGGAGCACTCGCGCGCTGCGCTGCCCGACGGCCACGATCCGCCCGACCAGACCGCGCGCGTCGACCGCCGCCTGGCCCACCATCACACCGCGGCTGGAGCCGGCATCGACCAGCCGCGTCTGGATGAAGCCGCCGCCGACATCACCGACGATCGACGCCGTGGCGACGGGAATGGCCCGCTCGATCGGCGGCATGTCCACGATCCGCCTGAGCGCCCTGTTCTGGACATCGAGGCGGGCGGCCTCCGCCTGCCAGGCCAGCAGCCGATCCACCTGCATGCGCAGCCGCTCGTTCTCTTCCTGCAGGGCCAGCATGCCCCCCACCGTTTCGGCCAAGCCGCGCGCCGCATGGACCGGCATCGCCATCATCCCGAGCACGGGAGCCGCCAGATCGCCTGCATGGTTGGACGCCATGTCGATCAGCTTCAGATCGACCTTGCCGACCACGAGCAGCAGCAGCGACGCCACGAGCAGCACCGCCATGGTCATCCGGTCGACCAGGACCTTGAACGGAACGGCAAGACGGGACAGTCGCCGGCTCATCGAAGCTCAGCCTGCTCTTGCCGGCGCGGCCAGACCATCCTCGATGCTCATCACGCTCACCTAGACCTCATCTCCGGTACAGCTGCACCGCCAAGTTTTCTACCATGGGTGCATCGATTAATAGAAGATTCAACTCAAGGCTTAGACGATCGGCTTGCCGTGCGTTCAGTCCGCATCAATAGGCCGTCTGGAGAACGTGGCGTAGTTCCTTTTCCTCAAGGCACCGCCCGGTTCCCATGACGACGCAGGTGAGCGGGTCGTCGGCGAGGCTCACCGGCAGGCCTGTCGTGTAGCGCAGCACGAAATCCAGGTTGCCCAGCAGCGAGCCGCCACCCGTCAGTACGATGCCCTTGTCGACGATATCGGCAGCGAGTTCCGGCGCAGTATGCTCCAGGGCGGTCTTGATCGCCTCGATGATCGCGATCACCGGCTCGGCCAGCGCCTCGGAGATCTGCTTCTGGCTGACCACGATCTCCTTGGGCACGCCGTTCATCAGGTCGCGGCCCCTGATCTCCATGAGTTTGCCCTCGCCTTCCTCGGGAAGGCAGGCCGAGCCGATCGACTTCTTGATGTTCTCCGCGGTGGTGTCGCCGATCAGCAGGTTATGGTTGCGGCGGACATAGTTGATGATGGCCTCGTCCATCTTGTTGCCGCCGACCCGGACCGATCGGGCATAGACGATGCCACCAAGCGACATGATCGCCACCTCGGTGGTCCCGCCGCCGATGTCGACCACCATGGAGCCGCTGGGCTCGGTGACGGGCAGGCCCGCTCCAATCGCCGCAGCCATTGGTTCCTCGATCAGCTGCACCCGCCTGGCCCCTGCCCCCTCCGCGCTCTCCTGGATCGCGCGGCGCTCCACCGCCGTCGAGCCGGTGGGCACGCAGATGATGATCGACGGTGCGGCGAAGCGGCGGCGCCTGTAGGCCTTGCGGATGAAATGCTTGATCATCTCCTCCGCGACCTCGAAGTCCGCAATGACTCCGTCGCGCAGGGGCCGGATCGCCTCGATGTTGCCGGGCGTGCGGCCGACCATCTGCTTGGCTTCGTTGCCGACCGCGAGAACCTGCTTGCGTCCCTTGATGGTCGTGATGGCAACCACGGAGGGCTCGTTGAGTACGATGCCCTTGCCCTTCATGTAGACAAGCGTGTTGGCTGTCCCGAGATCGATCGCGAGATCGGTCGAGAAGATCCCGAGCAGTCTGGAAAGGAACATCCGGGCGAGGTCCGCAGCGCTGCAAGCAGGCCGGGGGCAGCGCAACCCTCCGGCGAACAAGCAGTGCCAGAAAAAAAGTCACGGTTCCATGGCGACCCGCCTGCGACAGGTTCGCCGCCACCGTCATGTGCCCGAAATCGGAGCCCAACCGCCGGTGGAGGTGGGAGCGAACTGCGGAATGTGCGCGAGGCTCACCACCGAGCCGGCATCGGCCCCGAGCACGGTCTGCCAGTCATAGGCCTCCGTCAGGACCACGCCGGCTCCCACGACGTTGGCACCGGCTGCACGGGTGAGCGCGATCGCGCCCTTCAGGCTGGAGCCGCTCGCCACCACATCGTCCACCACCACGGCACGCTTGCCGTCGAGCAGCGAAATGGCCCGGCGGTCGAGCAGGAGGCGCTGCTCGCCCTTGGAGGTGATCGAGGTGATCGGCTCGACCAGCGCGTCGGCCAGATGGATCTTCGGCGACTTCTGCAGGACGACGTACTGGTCCAGGCCGAGCGCCCGGCTGACCTCGATGGCGATGGGAATGCCAAGCGTTGCTGCGCCCACGATCACATCCGGCCGGTGCGACTGCAGCCGCGCCGCAAGTTCACGGCCGACATGCGTCAGAAAGTCCACGCCCAGGTCGATCACCATCATCAGCGAGATGGCGAAGTCCGGCTTGATCGCGACCAGCGGCAGGTCGACGGCACGTCCGGCGATGTCGACCGTCCAGTGATGCTCGGTGACGGGGGAAGGGTTCATGACGGGCGGGCCTCATGGCTGGGAAGGCTGCGTTCGACGGAGAGCCCGACCTGCCGCCAGGTCGTGCGCTTGGTGGCTGCATCGAAGCCGTTGACGGTGAGCGAGGTGGAGATCGCCTGGGCCATCCGGATCGACTGGACCAGGAGCGGCACGCCGCGCGCCAGCGCGTAGCGGAGGCGGGTGTGGAACGGTACGCCGTCGATCTCCATGCCTCGTGCCCGCTGGGCGTCCGCGATGCGCAGGAACTCTTCGCGCAGCATCGGGATGATGCCGAAGATCAGGGACAGGACCAGCGTCACCATGGGGGGGAAGCGGGCAGCGCTGGCGGCGGCGAGGATCGAGCCCGGCGTGCTCGTCTCCATGACGAAGAAGAAGGCGCCGGTCGTCGCCACCAGGCGAGCGGCCATGCGCAGGGCCACCGGGACCGCCGCCGCAAGCGGTTGGCCCTGCAGCGTCATGTTGAGCGACCAAGTCAGGAGCACCATCAGGACCAGGATGGCGCTGCCCTTGAGGTATCCTCCCACGCCCGGCACGCGCGCCGCCACGAGGCCGATCACGACAAGTGCGGCGATGACCAGCGCCGGCAGCGGCTCGGAGACGATCCAGGCGGCGATCATCACCAGGAAGGCTGCAGCGAGCTTGACCAGGAAGTTCAGCTGATGGAGCCGCTTCATGATGCTGCCCGCCAGCGCTCGCGGGGAGACGGCCAGCCCAGCGACATGAAGGCTTCCGACGTCCAGCCACCGTCGGTCGGTCCGTCGAAGGCGATCCGGCCTTCGTCCAGGATCAGGAGCCGGCCGCACAATTCGTCGACAAGGTCGAGGTCGTGGGAGATCAGCACCACCGACCGGCCCGCTCCCAGCATGTCGTCCAGGAAGCGGTCGAGCATGGCGCGGCCGCGGACGTCACGGGCCAGGAGCGGCTCGTCCAGGATCGCCACCGCGCAGCCCGCCGCAGCGACACAGGCAAGGCCCAGCAGCGCCTGCTGACGTGCCGAGAGCGCGAAGGGCGTGGCTTCGGCTAGGTCCTCAAGGCCGTAGGGGCGGAGCGCTTCCAGGCCACGCTGCCGGACGGACGGGTCGGACATGCCGGATGTGGTTCCGGCCAAGCTGAAGGCGACCTCGTCGAGCACGGTCAGGTTGAACAGCATGCGGCGCATGTTCTGGGGCAGATAGCCGATGCGGCGGGCACGGCGCGCCGTCGTCCATCTGGAGCTGTTCTCGCCCTCGATGGCGACGGTGCCGGACGCGGTGGCCGCCATGCCCAGGATGGCCTGGATGAGGGTCGACTTGCCGGCCCCGTTGCGGCCGATCAGGCCGACGATCTCGCCAGCACGGATCGAGAAGGAGACGTCGCGCAGGACCGGCTCGCCGCTAGGACGGGCCAGGCGCGTGCGCAGTTGGTCGGATTCGAGCAGGACCGCGCCGGTGGCAGCCGATGGGCGAACGGACTGGCGGTGGCGCCTGGGCGGGAGGACGCCGGCGTCCAGCCAGGGAGCCTGCAACGACAGCGCCTCGTGGGCCGGCCAGCTGGCGCCGATCCTGCCGCCCGAAAGGAGGTGCACCTGCCGGATGGAGCGGGCCAGTGAAGCGGCGTCCTGGTCGGCGGCCAGAACAAGCGGGATCTGGTCCCGGACGGCCAGCAGGGCCTCGTCGAGGCGGGCACGGGCGGCTGGATCCAGCCCCGTGGTCGGCTCGTCCAGCACCAGGAGCTGCGGGTGTGCCGCAAGCGCGGCCGCCAGCACGACCAGACGCCGCTCACCTCCGGACAGGGTCAGCACGCGGCGGCCTGACAGCGGCCGGAGTTGCAGAGCGATGAACAGTTCATGCAGTCGGTCGCGGATCTGCGGGCGGGGCAGGCCGCGGTTCTCCAAAGGTGCCGCGACGACGTCCTCGACCTCCAGATCCCAGAGCTGGTCGTCCAGGTTCTGGAAGACGATGCCGATGCGCGAGAACAGGTCTGCACGCGGCAATTCCAGGACGCTCTGGCCGAACAGGCGGATGTCGCCTGCGTACCGGTCGGCATGGTTCAGCCGGGGGATGATCCCGCACGCAGCGGCAAGAAGGGTCGACTTGCCGGTGGCCCCGGCGCCGCAGACCAGAGCACCCTGCCCCGGCTCCACCTGCAAGGCAGCGCCGGCCAGGACATCACGGTCGCCGAAGCCCACGTTCAGATCCACGATGGAAAGCACGCCGGCCTTCGACCTCCAGGTTGCAGGGGAAAGCGAACGTCAGAAGCGTGTGAAGCCGGAGGGTTGCGCGCTCTTCAGGATCTTCAGGGCGGGCACCACCAGGAGCGGCGTGCCGATGACCATCGGGACGACGTCGGACAGGCCCAGATAAGTGAGGCCCCACAGGAATGGAAAGATGCCGAGATAGGCCAGGCTCGCCGCCACGACGATCACCATGCCCACGCCCACCAGGAGGCAAACCAGGGCGATCTTCACCAGCGTGCCACGGCCCATCCTGGTCTTGGCCGGGTCGAACATCAGCCCGGGGATGAAGCCGGTCAGCCCGACCGCGATCCCGTCGACGATCAGGGAATGAGCAGGGATGAAGGTGCCGGCGAGCAAGGACCAGATGACGGTGCCGAGATAGCCGCAGATGAAGCCGCTCTTCGAGCCCAGCAGGATGCCGATGAGCGGCGGCAGGAAAGCGAAGATCCGCCACTGGATCACGCCGGGAACCAGCTGGATGGGGTTGGCATAGGCCCACAACACGCCGGTCGCCGCAGCCCCCACCAAAGCGAGGACAATCGGAAACAGCGTGTTCTTTTCCTGAGTGTAGGCAGTCGCCATGGGTCTCATCCGTTCAGCAGAGGACGCTGCCCACCAGCAAGATGAGGACCAGTCACCCGCCCGGTCCGCCGTGAAGGGGGTCCAGGCAGGTGACTGCACAGAAAACAGGCAGAAATCAGGCCGACAGGGCGGCAGGTGCCGTCTTGTTGCGCTTGGTGATCAGCTTGTTGAGCGCTGAAATGTAGGCGCGTGCCGACGCCACGATGATGTCGACGTCGGAGGCCTGGCCGTTCACGGACCGGCCGTTCTCCTGGAGCTTGACCGAGACGACGGCCTGGGCGTCGGTGCCCTCGGTGACGGCATTGATCTGGAAGACCTGCAGCTCGGCCTGGTGGGGTACCAGCCGCTCGATCGCCTTGAACGTCGCGTCGACCGGCCCGTCGCCCAGCGCCACCGAGGTCATGTGCTGGCCATTCACCTCCATGTCGATGGAAGCTTCCGGCTTGATGTCGGAACCGCACATCACGCGCAGACGGTTGAACTTGATCGTCTGCTCGCCCGTCTGGATCTCGTCGTCGACAAGGGCCACCAGGTCCTCGTCGTAGATATCCTTCTTCTTGTCGGCCAAAGCCTTGAAGCGGACGAACGCTTCGTTCAGCGCGTTGTCGCCCAGTTCGTAGCCCAGTTCCTCCAGCTTCTTCTTGAAGGCATGGCGGCCGGAATGCTTGCCCATGACCAGGCTGGAGCGATGCAGGCCGACATCCTCGGGCCGCATGATCTCATAGGTCTGGGCGTTCTTCAGCATCCCGTCCTGGTGGATGCCGCTCTCATGGGCAAAGGCGTTGGCGCCGACGATCGCCTTGTTCGGCTGGACGCTGAAGCCAGTGATCGCCGAGATCAGCCGCGACGCCTTCATGATGTCCTGCGACACGACCCGGGTCCGGTAGGGCAGCACGTCCGGCCGGGTGCGCACCGCCATCACCACTTCCTCGAGCGCAGCATTGCCGGCACGCTCGCCGATCCCGTTGATGGTGCACTCGATCTGGCGGGCACCGGCATTCACCGCGAGCAGGCTGTTGGCAACCGCCAGGCCCAGGTCGTTGTGGCAGTGAACGGAGATGACCGCCTTGTCGATGTTGGGGACCGTGTTGCGGATCTCGCGGATCAGGTCGGCAAACTCCTCGGGATAGGCGTAGCCCACCGTGTCCGGGATGTTGACCGTGGTGGCACCGCAGGCGATCGCCGTCTCGATGCAGCGGAACAAATAGTCCTTCTCGGTGCGCGACGCGTCCATCGCACTCCACTCGACATCGTCCGTATAGCGGCGGGCACGGGTGACGCTGTCGATGATCCGCTGGTGCACCTGCTCCTGGTCCAGGTTCAGCTGGAACTGCCGGTGCAGGGGCGAGGTGCCGATGAAGGTGTGGATGCGCTTGCGCTTGGCCGGCTGCAGGGCCTCGGCGGCACGGTCGATGTCGGCGGGATTGGCGCGGGCCAGCGAGCAGACCACGCTTTCCGTAACGAGCTTCGACACCTCGTTCACGCACTGGAAATCGCCCTCGCTGGCAATCGCGAAGCCGGCCTCGATCACGTCCACGCCCATGTGCTCAAGCACTTCGGCGACGCGGATCTTCTCGCCGACGTCCATGGAGCAGCCGGGAGCCTGCTCGCCGTCGCGCAAGGTCGTGTCGAAGATGATGATGTTCTGCTGGTCGATGGACTGGGTCATGAAGGTAGAACTCGCAGAGCTGGCAGAAGGATTCGACGGATCACGTTCCCCTGAACGCGCGCACCGGATGCGCCGCACTCAGGGGCGGATAAGTCGAAGCGAGCCCAGGAGGATCCGGACGTGCGCCATCGAGGGCAGCTTGCCCTGCATGGTGGCGCGATCGTGCGGACGAAAACCCATTGTTCGGTCCAGACGGCAGTGTGACCATTCCGCCGTTGTCGGTGCGGTAAATGCCGCCAACCGCCCCTGCATGTAAAGGGCCTTCGCGGCCTTTGGAGGACCGTCCCTTGGATCGACGCGCGCTGATCAAGGCCGCCGCCGCCATGCCGCTCGCGGCGGGGAGCCTGTCGGCAGCTTCGGCCGCACCCCGGCGGATCGCGTTCGGCTCCTGCATGAACCAGCGCCAGCCGCAGCCAATCTGGGACGCGGTGCTCGACTGGCGGCCGGAGCTGTTCCTGTTCACCGGCGACAATGTCTATGGCGACGTCAGCGGCCCGGAGTGCACGGAGCTGCGCGAGGCCTACCGGCTGGCACGCGAGGTACCGGGGCTGGCCCGGCTGCGCGCGACGGTCCCGCATGCCGCCACCTGGGACGACCATGACTATGGCGGCGACGATGCCGGTGCCGACGCCATCTGGCGCGCCAACGCCCAGACGCTGTTCTGCGACTACTGGCAGCTTACGGCCGACGACCCGCGATGGTCGCGCCCGGGCATCTACAGCAGCAGGATCCTGGGTGCCCCGCCCTTCACGCTCCAGCTCGTCCTGCTCGACACGCGCAGCTTCAAGTCCCGCTGGAAGCCTACCGACAAGCCCCGCGCCAGGGGCAAGGAGCAGTATCTGCCGGACGACGACCCCGGCAAGACGGTGCTGGGCGCGGTGCAATGGGCGTGGCTGGCTTCGGTCCTTGTCGAACCGGCCGACCTCAGGATCGTGGTCAGCTCCATGCAGGTGCTGAGCGACGCGCACGGGTTCGAGCGCTGGGGACTCCTGCCGCGAGAGCGCTCCCGGCTCCTCGCCCTCCTGGATGGATGCACGGGCGACGTGCTGCTCTTGTCCGGCGACCGGCATTTCGGCGCGATCTACCGGCGCGCCGACCTGTCGTCGCGGCCATTGGTCGAGGTGACCAGCTCCGGGATCAACATGGTGTACGAGGGGGTGGACGAGGTCCGCGAACCCGACCCGCACCGGCTGGCCCCACCGTTCGCCGCCCCGAACTTCGGAACGATCGATGTGGTACCGGGGCGCGCTTTGCTGGCGGTACGCGGGGTGGACGGCAAGGTCGAGCGCTCCTTGGAGATCGTGCTCGCCCGTTGAGGTCAGGGAACCGGGCTCGGGTTCGTTCGTGCGAACGGGCGTCGTCATCCCAGGGTAAAGCTCGGGTTCGTTCGTGCCATCGAGCGGATCGGATGGGCGGAGCGGCGAAGGCTGCAAGCGCAGGCAGCTCGGGTTCGTTCGTGCAAAATCGATGCGCATGGCCATGTCGAGCCAGCTCCTGCCTCGGACAGATCGGCCCGAGCATAACATGCAATGGATTGTGGTCCTATTCGCCCGTCAGCGCGTGGCTGGTCCGCCGATTTCCTGCAGGCCTCGGCCCTTGAGCGCGGCCAAGTTCGGGCAGTCCGGCTGGTCGTGCACGGCCCGCACGTCCATCGTCCACTGGTCCATCAATTCATCCGGCATGGCCACACCCAAGGGATAGGCCGCTTCCTGCAAGGCCGTGCAGACGTCGCCCTGCTCCAGCAGCGCGGCAAGCTGGCGCCGGGCCCGGTTGCGGGTCGACGGGTCGCGGATGGCAAGGGCCGCCTGCTTATAGAGGGCCAGCGCCTCGGCCAGCCTGATCTCCGCCTGGGCGAACGCATCGCAGACCAGCGGCATCGGTCCCTGGGCCATGAAGACCAAGTCGACCGTGCCCCGGCTGTTGCCGCATTGGAGGTGCTGGCGCCAGTTCAGGTCCGGCGGGCGCGGCATGTTCGCCCAGCTCGCCCTGGCGAACGTCCGCTCGGTCACGCCACGCGCATCGAGGAACTGGGCGCCGCCCAGCATCGCCCCGTCGAACGCGGCCCCGCCGAGGTCGCCCGCCAGCTGCGCCTCGCCCAGGTCGGCGGCATGGAACTGCGCGCCGGCCAGGAAGGCGTGCTTCAGGCTGGCGCGCCACAGGCTGGCTCCTTGCAACTGCACGCCTTGCAGGTTCGCCCGGTCCAGCCTCGTGCACTCCTCGATCCGCCCGCTGGCCGGACAGGCAAGCCTGGCACCCTGCAGGTTGGCATCCCGCAGCGTAGCCCGATGGAGGTCGGCGCCGGACAGGTCGGCCTTGTGGAGGTCGGAGCCGGTGAACACTGCGTTCTCCAGCCGGCGGCCGCGCAGGTTCAGGCTGTACTCGACCTTCTCCGAGCCGGCATCATCGACCAGGTCCTGCTGGACGATCACCAAATTGCGGGTGAAGAGGCTTTCCGGCGCCAGCGTGACCTCGTTGATCTCGCCCTCGAACAGCCACGCGGTCACGGCCAGCATCCGCCGCCCCTCGGGCGCCCGCCCGACCACGGCCGAGGGCATCCAGCGGTCGCTGAAGGCTATCAGACGACGCTCAAGCCACTCGTCCGGAATGGTCGCCACGAGCAGGACCGCGGGGATCGCGACCAGCAGGAGCAGGGAAACCAGCCCTACCGCCACGACCGACTGCCGCACGCCCCTCACATGATCGACATGGGCATGTGCGCTGCCGGGCAGGTGCATCCCCCGCCACAGCCGTCCCATGTCCCGCCAGATCGGCCACATGGCGCCGCTGGGGTGGAGGATGATCGGCCAGAGCACGAACAGGAACAGGACATCCAGAAGGATGGCGAGCCGGTGCCACCAGGTCATCCACTCGTCGTGGTAGGGCAGGAACTGGACCAGGAAAAGAACCAGCAGGTTCACCGGCAGGAGCACCGCCGTGAGCCAGAGCGTCACCTGCCGGACGAACTGGGCGACGATCCCGGGCCTCGGGCCGGCCAGGGCCTGGGTCAGCATGACGATGTGCAGCCGGGCCCTAAGGATCGCCGCCGCCTGCGGCCCCGCCTCGGCCATCAGCGCGTTGAACGCATGGATCTTGCCGGCCAGCGCATAGAGCTGGATCAGGAAATAGACGTGGAACAGCAAGAACAGGAGCGGTGCAGCCCAGTAGAACGTGACCAGCCCCAGGTCGACGCCCAGGACGGGCAGCGTGATCTGCTTGCCGAGCAGGAGGTCGACATGGGTCGTGCTGCCGATGGTGACGGCCAGATAGGTGCCGACCGAGAGGAACGACGCCCAGGCCAGGGCCACCTGCCCGCTCGCCTCGTTGACGGCTGCCAATGCCTTTTCGGCAACTTCCCGGTCCACCTCCGGTCGAGCCTCCACGCACAAGGATTCGCGGATGGCAGGAAGAGGACCATAGATGAACCGCGAGAGCAACGCGGATGGGGGTGACGCAGATCACCGGCAGGAATGCTGCACTTGCCATGCTACCGTCACATTCCACGGCGTTGCGCCTCGAATGGCGACGCATGGCCCGCTAGGCTTGTTCTCCTTCGCCCGATCCGGTGGTCATCGCCTTGCACGACATCCTGCGACAGACATGGCTCGTCCCGGTCCTGGCCCTGCTGGGCGTGGTCGTGGCGCTGCTGGCGGCGGCCGGGATCTCCGTGGACAGCGCGCAGCGGCTGCTCGTCGAAGGCGGTCCCGTCGAGATCGTCAGTGCCGCCCTGCAGTTCCTAGTGGCGGCGATCGCGTTGCTGCTCTGGACCCGCCGGGGCGGCCTGTTCGGCCTGCTCGCGATCGCCAGCTTCCTGATGGGCGCGCGCGAGATCGATCTCCACACCGCCTTCACCACCCACGGCATCTTCAGCACGAAGGAGTATTTCCGGCCGGGCCCGCCGCTGCTGGAGAAGATCCTGGCGGGCAGTGCGCTGCTCGTCGTGCTGGCGCTGGTCGTAGGCGGCGTGCTGGCAAGCTGGAAGGAGCTGGCGCGACTGGCACGGGCCCGAAACGCGACGATCATCGGGCTGGCGACGATCGTGCTGCTCCTGCCGGTGCTGAAGCTCTTCGACGCCCTGCCGAGAATGGCGCGCGAGGTCGGGATGCCGGTCGGCGAGGTGGGGGTGAAGTACCTGCTGGCGGTGGAGGAGCTTGGGGAGCTGATGCTGCCGGTGCTGATGCTGGTGGTGCTGGTGCAGCTGCGGGTGGGACGGAACAGCCATGCCGTCCGCAGTCCAGATGCTCCCAGCCTCCACTGGGCACCGGCACGGCGGCATCATCCCGAGCCTCGGATCTGACGCAAGGCACCGGCGGACTGCCTCTTGGCAGTGGCCACATCCGGCCTGTCGAGCCTCGAGGACCAAATGAAAAACGGGCGGAAAGGTCGCCCTTTCCGCCCGTTCGTCCTGGATCAGCCGTGGAGAACGGTCAGTTCTTCGCCGTATCCACCAGCTTGTTCGTCCCAATCCAGGGCATCATCGCGCGCAGCTTTTCGCCGACCTGCTCGACCGGGTGGGCGGCTTCCTTGGCGCGCATCGCCTTGAAGCTGGCCTGCGACGCCTTGTTCTCCAGCACCCAGTCGCGGACGAAGCGGCCTTCCTGGATGTCGGCCAGCACGCGCTTCATCTCGGCCTTGGTCTCGTCCGTGATGATGCGGGGGCCGGTCTTGTAGTCGCCGTACTCGGCCGTGTTGGAGATCGAGTAGCGCATGTTGGCGAGGCCGCCTTCGTAGATCAGGTCCACGATCAGCTTCACCTCGTGCAGGCACTCGAAATAGGCCATCTCGGGCGCATAGCCGGCATCGACCAGCGTCTCGTAGCCCGCCTTGATCAGGGCGCACATGCCGCCGCAGAGCACGACCTGCTCGCCGAACAGGTCGGTCTCGACCTCTTCCTTGAAGGTCGTCTCGATGATGCCGGCCCGGCCGCCGCCGATGGCCGATGCATAGGACAAGCCTAGGTCAAGGGCGCCGCCGGATGGATCCTGGTGGACCGCGATCAGGCAGGGCACGCCGCCGCCCTTGGTGTACTCGGCACGGACGAGATGGCCCGGGCCCTTGGGTGCGACCATCAGCACGTCGAGGTCGGGGCGGGCCTCGATCAGCTTGAAGTGGATGTTCAGGCCGTGGGCGAACAGCAGGGCGGCACCCTGCTTCATGTTGGCGGCGAGCTCGTTCTGGTAGAGGTCCTGCTGCAGCTCGTCAGGGACCAGGACCATGACGACGTCGGCCCACTTGGCGGCCTCGGCCGGGGTCATGGCGCGCAGGCCCGCGGCCTCGACCTTCCTGCGGGAGGGCGAGTTCTCGCGCAGGCCGACCACGACCTCGCCGACGCCGCTTTCCTTCAGGTTGTTGGAATGGCCGAAGCCCTGGCTGCCGTAGCCGATGACGGCCACCTTCTTCGACTTGATCAGGTTGAGATCGGCATCCCGATCATAATAGACGCGCATGGTTCGCCCCTCCCGGCCCCAAGAAGAATGAAAAAAAGATCACTCGCTGCGGTCGCTCTGCAGCATGTTGCTGCCGCGTGCGATTGCCACGACACCGGCCCTCGACACCTCGGCCGGCTCGACCAGCGAGATGAAGGCATCGACCTCGTCGGAGGTACCGGTCACCTCGAACACGAACGAGCCGGTAGCGCTGTCGACCAGCCGCGCATGCATGAAGTCGGCGATTCGAAGCGCGCTCACCAGCCGCTCCCGATCGCCGCTGATCTTGACCAGCGCCAGCTCGCGCTCGACGTGCGGCCCCTCCACGGTCAGGTCCTGGACCTTGTGGACCGGGACGAGCCGGGCCAGCAGGTTCTGGATCTGCTCGATCACGAGCCGCGTGCCGATCGTGACGATGTTGATGCGCGACAGGCCGCGCTCCTTGTCGACCTCGGCTACGGTCAGGCTCTCGATATTGTAGCCCCGGCCGGAGAACAGGCCGATGACGCGCGCCAGCACGCCGGGTTCATTGTCCACGAGCACCACGATCGTGTGGCGTTCCTCAGGCATCGACATGTGCGGGGGTATCCCCGTTGAACGTATGTACGGATGCGGCCGGCACTTTGATGCCGGCCGCGGCGAGATCGAGCGAAAGGCTCAGTTCAGACGGTTACCATGCCGTCTTCGGCACCCTTCACCGTCTCGCCCCAATCATCGTCCGGCGCCAGCTGGATCTCGTTATGCGCGGCGCCGCCGGGGATCATCGGATAGACGTTTTCGGCCCGGTCGGTGACGCAGTCGACGATCACCGGCTTGTCCACGCGCAGCATCTCGCGGATCACGTCGTCGACGTCGGCCGGATCGGTGCAGCGCAGGCCCACCGCGCCGAATGCCTCGGCGAGCTTCACGAAGTCCGGCAGGCTGTCCATGTAGCTCTCGGCGTGCCGGTTGCCGTGGAAGAACTCCTGCCACTGCCGGACCATGCCCATGTAGCTGTTGTTCAGGATGAACGACTTCACGGGCAGGCGGTACTGGATGGCCGTCGACATCTCCTGCATGTTCATCAGCCAGGAGGCATCGCCCGACACGCAGACCACCAGCGAGTCGGGATGCGCGATCTGGGTGCCGATCGCGGCAGGGAAGCCGTAGCCCATGGTGCCCAGGCCGCCAGAGGTCATCCAGCGCAGCGGCTTCTCGAACTTGAAGTGCTGTGCTGCCCACATCTGGTGCTGGCCGACATCGGTCGTGATGTAGACGTCCTGGTCCTTGGTCAGCTCGTAGAGGCGCTGGATGGCGTATTGCGGCTTGATCAGGGCGGGGCTGTTGCGGAAGCCCAGGGAGTTCTTGCCGCGCCACTCCTCGATCTGGCTCCACCAGGCCGACGTGCGCTCGCCGCCCGGCTCCTCGTTGCCCCGGCGGTTCCAGGCATTCAGCATGGCCCGCAGGGTCGGCAGGGCGTGGCCCACGATCGGCAGGTCGACCGCGATGTTCTTGTTGATCGAGGACGGGTCGATGTCGACGTGGATCTTCTTCGAGTTCGGCGAGAACTTCGTGGTGACGCCGGTGACCCGGTCATCGAAGCGGGCGCCGATGCAGACCATCACGTCGCAGCCATGCATCGCCATGTTGGCTTCGTACGTGCCGTGCATGCCGAGCATGCCCACGAACTGCGGGTCTGAGGCCGGATAAGCGCCCAGCCCCATCAGCGTCAGCGTGATCGGATAGCCGGTGGCGCGGACCAGCTCGGTCAGCACCGCGCAGGCCTCGGGTCCCGCATTCACCACGCCGCCGCCCACGTAGAAGACCGGCCGCTCGGCGCGCTTGAGCAAGTCGATGGCCTGCTCGACGCGCTCCATGGACGGCTCGCGCACCTCCACCCGGCCGCGGATCCGGGACTCGTCGGACGTCCGGTAGGGCGCCTTGGCCATCTGGATGTTCTTGGGCAGGTCGACCACGACCGGGCCGGGCCGGCCGGTACGGGCGACATGGAAGGCCTCGTG
This sequence comes from Geminicoccus sp., assembly GCF_036263595.1. Lineage (NCBI taxonomy): Bacteria > Pseudomonadati > Pseudomonadota > Alphaproteobacteria > Geminicoccales > Geminicoccaceae > Geminicoccus > Geminicoccus sp. Next base: position 41,129 of record NZ_DATAGQ010000137.1, read on the forward strand.
GATCGCGGGTGCGAGTTCCTCGACGTCCTTCACCAGATAGTTGTGCTTGGTGCAGGGACGCGTGATGCCGACCGTATCGGCCTCCTGAAAGGCGTCGTTGCCGATCATGTGGGTCGGCACCTGGCCGGTCAGGCAGACAAGCGGCACCGAATCCATCAGGGCGTCGGTCAGGCCGGTCACCGTGTTGGTGGCACCGGGGCCGGAGGTCACCAGCACCACGCCGACCTTGCCGGTCGAGCGGGCATAGCCTTCCGCGGCATGCACGGCGGCCTGCTCATGACGCACCAGGACGTGGCGAATCTTGTCCTGCTTGAAGATCGCGTCGTAGAGCGGAAGGACGGCGCCGCCAGGGTAGCCGAAAATGACCTCTACACCCTGCTCTACGAGGGCCGCGAGCACTACCTCGGCACCCGTCATGGCGTGCGAGGCGGCCGTTGCGGTCGCGAGCTTGGTGGTGTCGGTCATCGGTCGAACTCCGCCGGGCATGCCTGGCCCGGGACTACGGTTTGGTGGTTTGGCCCTTGGGCAAAGAAATAGGGACGCCCCCTTTTCCAAGGGCGCGGCAAGCTAGCTTCGTGGCATTCCAGCGTCAACGGACGTGGCGGCGTACCATGTCGAGGATTTCCTGCTGAAGCGCCGCCTCGTCGCCGAAAGCGGCGTATTGCTGAAGCTGGCTCAGCCGATGGCGAAGAAAGGTCACCTGACGCTTGGCATAGCGGCGGGTCGAGATCACCGCCGCGGCCAGGGCGGTGTCCAGGGGTATCCCGTCGGCCAGGTGGGCGATCAGGTCGGGTACCGCCACGGCCTTGCGCAGCGGCGAACTTGCGCTGGCCGGGTCGGCGAGGAAGGCTTCCAGCTCGGCCAGGGCGCCTGTCTCGATCATCGTGGCCAGCCGTCGCTCGATGCGGGCCACCAGCGATGCGCGCGGCGGGATCAGCGCGATGCCGATCATATCGGCCGCACCCAGCGCGATCCGGTAGGGCTCGTCCGACTGCCACGCCAGTAGGGAACGTCCGGTAGCGCGGATGACCTCCAGGCCGCGCATCAGGCGTTGCGGGTCCGTCGGATGGAGGATAGCGGCCAGCGCCGGATCCTCCTGCTGGAGAAGGGGATGCAGGGCCTGGGCCGGAATGGAGCGCACGTCGGCGCGCACCGCCGGGTCGATCTCCGGGACGGCCGCTATCCCATGGAGCAGGGCGTGGAGATAAAGACCAGTCCCGCCTACTACGATCAGCGGGCGATTCGGCTCGTCACGCAGCACGTGCTGGACGAGGTCCAGCCATCGGCCGGCCGATCCCTGGACGGACGCCCCCCAGAGACCATACAGCCGGTGAGGAGCCAGCACCTCCTCCTCTGGCGAGGGTCGCGCCGTCAGGATCGGCAGATCGCGGTAGAGCTGCATCGCATCGGCGTTGACGACCACGCCGCCGATGCCTTGGGCCAGTACGACCGCCAGGGCCGACTTGCCGCTGGCGGTGGGGCCGCCTATCACGATCAGCAGCCGCGTCATGTTGCAGTGCAGCATTCGTGATGCCGGGCCGGGAGATGTCGGATGAACGTGGTCACGCTGGTGAGCGATCCGGAAGCGCTGGCCCTCGTTCCCGACCTGGTCACGGGGCTGGCGCAGGCGCTGGGGGCCGAGCCCGAGGTCCTGGCCGACCGTGAGGCGGTGGCGTTCCGGCTGCCTGCCGTCGACCAGGAACTGCGGCAGAGGCTGACCGGCATCCTGGACAACCAGCCCGTCGATATCGTCGTCACGCCAGCGGCGAACCGGACCAAGCGCATCCTGATCTGCGACATGGACAGCACCGTCATCACGACGGAGTGCATCGACGAGCTGGCCGACCTGCTCGGAATCCGCGCGGAGGTGGCGGCCATCACCGAGCACACCATGAACGGCGAACTGGACTTTGCCAGCTCAGTCAAGGCGCGGGTGGCGCTGCTGGAGGGCCTGGAGGAAAGTGCCATCGAGCGGCTCTTGGCCGAGCGGATCCATCTGACGCCGGGTGCGGGCACGCTGGTGCGTACGATGCGGGCGCATGGAGCGCATACGGCCCTGATCTCAGGCGGGTTCACCCGGTTCACAGGCCCGGTCGCGGCGCGGGCCGGTTTCGACGAGCATCGCGCGAACGAGCTCGAGATTGCGGACCACCGGCTGACCGGACGGCTCCTGCCGCCATTGCTCGATGCCGATGCCAAGCTGCGGGCCCTCGACGAGTTGGCGGCGCGCCTAGGGCTGGCACGCGACGACGTGCTGGCCGCGGGGGATGGGGCGAACGACATCCCGATGATCAAGGCAGCCGGATTGGGCGTCGGATTCAGGCCGCATGCCAAGGTCGCCGCCGTGGCACCGGCCGTGATCCGCAATGGCGACCTGACCGCACTGCTCTTCATCCAGGGCTATCCAAAGAGCGCCTTCAGGCACTGAGCCCGCGCCGCCGGCGCGGGCTCATCGGCCGGCTCAGCTGGCGAGACGCAGCGCCACGAAGCGCAGGTCGCCCTGCCGCTCGACCATCAGCAGCACGTTCTTCTTGCCCTCGGACTGGGCCTGCCTGACCTTGTTCAGCAGATCCTCCGGCGTGTTCACCGGGTCCTGCGCAGCCTCGACCACGACGTCACCCGGCTGAAGCTGCTCCTCGGCGGCGGCGCTGTTGGGCGTCACCTCGGTCACGACCACGCCCTTGGTGACATCGTCGCCCAGCTGGAACTGCGAGCGGCTCTCAGCCGTCAGCGCCTGCACCTTCAGGCCGAGCGCGTCCACGGCGACCACGGCACCAGGTGTGGCCTGCGGCTCGGTCTGGCCCGTGGTGGTCTCGGCCGGCACCTCGTCCTCGGGCAGTTCGCCGAGCGTCACCTTCACGGTCCGCTCCTGGCCCTTGCGCCAGATCAGGACCTCGACCTCCTTGTTGACCGCGGTCTCGGCAACGATGCGCGGCAGCGAGCGCATCTTGCCGATCTCCTTGTGGTCGAACTCCAGGATCACGTCGCCCGGCTGGATTCCGGCGGCGATCGCGGGACCACCTTCCTGGGTGCTGGCGACCAGCGCCCCCTTCCCTTCCGGCAGACCCAGGCTCTCGGCGATCTCCTGGGTCACGTTCTGGATGCGCACGCCAAGCCAGCCACGGGCCACACGGCCGGTTGTCTTCAGGCTATCGATGATCGGGCGCGCGATATTGGCCGGGATGGCGAAGCCGATGCCGACATTGCCGCCGGACGGCGAGAAGATCGCGGTGTTGATGCCCAGAACCTTGCCATCCAGCGAGAAGGACGGCCCCCCCGAATTGCCGCGATTGATCGCGGCGTCGACCTGGATGAAGTCGTCATAGGGGCCGGCATTGATGTCGCGGTTGCGCGCCGAGACGATGCCGGTCGTGACGGTCGAGCCCAGGCCGAACGGATTGCCGATGGCGAGCATCCAGTCGCCGACCTTGATCTGGTCGCTGTCACCGAGTTCCACGAACGGGAACGGCTCGTCCCGCTCGATCTTGAGCAACGCCAGATCCGTCTTGGAGTCCTTGCCGATCAGCTTCGCGACATACTCGCTGTCGTCGTTCAGGATGACCTTGATCTCGTCCGAATCGGCGATGACGTGGTTGTTGGTCACCACGAAGCCGGCGGGATCAACGAGGAAGCCTGAGCCCAGCGAAAAGGCCCGCCGCTGCTGTTCGGGCTGTTGCTGCTGCTGACGACGGTTCTGGTCGAAGAACTCCTTGAAGAACTCCTCGAACGGCGAACCCGGCGGGAACTGCGGCATCGGCATGGCCTGCTGATCGCCGGCCTTGACCTGCTTGCTCGTGGAGATGTTCACCACCGCCGGGGCCACCTTCTCCACAAGCGGCGCAAAGCTGGGCGGCGACACCTGCTGCGCCAGTACCGCACCGGTCGGCAGGCTCCCGCCCAGCAGCACGGCCGCAAGGGCAGCCGCCAGCGCGGTACGCTTGGACGGCCGAAGGGAAGCGAGCTTGCGAACGATCATACGCGACATCCCGAAGGCACGGCAGCGACGGCCGGAAAAGCCGGCCTCGCCGGGAATGGATATCGAGCCAAGGCTCGGTACAAGAACAAACTAGGTCGATGGTCCAGCAAGAACCATAGCCACCTGCGAATCCCGCAGCACCAGCCGATCAGCCCCGCAGCAGCCATACCGCTGCGACGCCGACCATCGCAAAGACGAGGCCGCCAAAGCGCAGCGCGCCGTCCCGGCTCGCGGCCGCCGTCTGGGCAGCACGACGCATCGCACCCGGGAACAGCGCCCAGAGCACGCCTTCCACGACCAGGACGAGCGCCAGGCCCTGCAGCAACTCCATCATCGCAAGCCGTTCCCTTCGACCGGCGGGAGCTTCCCGCCAGCCTCGAACCGTTCAGGCCGAACCGCCACTCAAGGCTGCAGGGCCGGCTGCGGATCAAGAGCACCCAGCCTGGTCGGATCGGCACCTGCCTCGTCCACAGGCGCTGCTGCCGCATTGCCCTGCACGGCCGGCGCGGGGCTGGCCGATTCGGGCGACAGGTTCGGCTGGTTGAAGAAGCGGAAGAACTCGCTGTCGGGCGAGATCACCATGTTGGTCCGCCCGTCCGCCAGCGACTGGCGGTAGGCCTGCATGGAGCGGTAGAACTGGTAGAAGTCCTGGTCCGCGCCGAAGGCCTCGCCGAAGATCCTGGTGGCTTCCGCGTCGCCCTCGCCACGGAACACCTCGGCCTGGCGCTGGGCATCCGCGATCAGCACGCGCCGCTCGCGGTCGGCCCGCGACCGGATGCGCTGCGCCACTTCAGCACCCTGCGCACGCAGCTCGTTGGCTTCCCGCTGCCGCTCGGTCTGCATCCGCTGGAAGATCGCCTGGCTGTTCTGCTCGGGCAGGTCGGCCCGCTTGATGCGCAGGTCAACCAGTTCCACGCCGAAGCCCTGCATCGAGCGGTTGGTCTGCTCGCGGATGCGCTGCATGAGCGTGCTGCGCTCGGTGCTCAGCACCTGCATGAGCCCGACCTCGCCCAGCACACCACGCAGGTTGGAGGAGAGGATGGGGCCAAGGCGGCTGCGGAAGGCCTCCTCGTCGCCGGCTGCCTGACGGAACCGGGTCGGCGAGTTGATCCGGTAGCGGGCAAACGCGTCGACCACGAGCCGCTTCTGGTCGCCCAGGATCAGCTCGACCGAGCTGGCGTCGTAGTCCAGCACGCGCTTGTCGAAATAGGCCACGTTGTCGATGAACGGGACCTTCATGTGCAAGCCGGCCTCGCGGACCTCGCGGACCGGGTTGCCGAAGCGCACGACCAGCGCCTGCTGGGCCTCGTTGACCGTGAACACGCTGGAGTAGATGCCGATCAGGAGGACCAGTGCCGCTGCACCGATCGTGATGAACAGGCGGTTGTTCATTGCGTGCCTCCGACCGAAGGCTGGTTCGGCCGCCCAGTGGGGGTGACACCATCAGCCTGGCGCGACGGGCCGCTATTGCGCTGCAGCTCGGGCAGCGCGAGATAGGGGACCACGGGCTGGCCGTTCTGCTGGTCGACCAGGACCTTGTCGGTGCCGGCCAGGACGCTTTCCATCGTCTCGATATAAAGGCGCTGCATGGTGACGTCGGGGGCCTTGCGGTATTCCTCGAGCACCGAGGTAAAGCGCTGCGCCTCACCGTCGGAGCGGGCCACCACTTCCTGCTTGTAGGCCTGGCCTTCCTGCAGGAGGCGTTCCGCCTCGCCTCGGGCGCGCGGGATGATGTCGTTGGCGAAGGCTTCCGCCTCGTTCTGGGCACGCTCGCGGTCGGCCATGGCACGCTGCACGTCGCGGAAGGCGTCGATCACCTCCTGCGGCGGGTCGGCCTTCTGCAGCTGAACCTCGTCGATCACGATGCCCGAGCCGTACTCGTTCATCAGGTTCTGGATGATCTCGCGGCCCTGCTGCTCGATCTGGCGCCGCCCCTCGGTGGTGGCCTCGGCGATCGGAGTCTGGCCGACCAGCTCGCGCACGGCGCTCTCGGCCGCAGCCTTCACCGTCTCGGCGGGATCGCGGATGTTGAACAGGAACAGGGCGGGGTCGCTGATCCGCCAGAACACCACGAAATTGATGTCGACGATGTTCTCGTCGCCCGTCAGCATCAGCGCCTCTTCGGGCACCTCGCGGGCGTTGATGCGGCTGCCGGCGGTCGTGACACCCGACGAGCGGAAGCCGACCTCGACGCGGTTCACGCGGGTGACCTGCGGCTTGAGCACGTTGCCCACCGGCCAGGGCCAATTGTAGTTCAGGCCCGAATCCGTGACGGCATTCAGCTTGCCGAACACGAGCTCGACGCCCTTCTCTTCCGGCTGCACGAAATAGAATCCGCTGAGCAGCCAGGCACCAAGCGCCAGACCGGCGATCGTGGCGACCACCGGCACGCTCGGCACACCGCCGCCCGAGCCCGGGCGCCCGCCCCCCGGGAAGAGCTGACGAACCCGTTCCTGACTCTTGCGGATCAGTTCCTCGAGGTCAGGCGGCTGCGATCCGCCGCCACCTGGACGAGGCGCCCAAGGTCCGCCACCCTGGCCTCCGTTCCAACCACCACCACCATTCGGGTTCCAGGGCATCGAGCCTCACCTGCCGGAGGGACCACAGTCCCGGATCTCGTGAAAAACGCCGTTCCTGGAGCTGGACGTACACGTTCCACCTCCAAGTTGCGTTACCTATCGCTATATGTCCCCGACAACCATCGGGTTCAACATGGCTGATCTGACCAAGGAACGGGTTCTGGAGGCACTGTCGGGCATCCGACTGCCGGACGGCGGGACGACGCTCACCGATGCAGGCATCGTCGGCGGCATCGTCATCAAGGGAGCCAATGTCGGCTTTTCCCTGGAGATCGACCCTGCCCGGGCCGAAGCCATGGAACCGGTCCGGCGCGCCGCGGAGGCCGCGGTGCGCGCGCTGCCGGGGGTGACCTCGGCCACGGCGGTTCTTACCGCCGAGCGTTCCGGCGGCCATGCCCATGGCCACGATCATGCTCCCCGCGCCACTCGGCCGCAGGGCCCGCCGGCACCGCAGGGCGTGCCAGGTGTCCGGTCGATCATCGCCGTGGCCTCGGGCAAGGGCGGCGTCGGCAAGTCGACGACCGCCATCAACCTGGCGCTGGGCCTGGCCGCGATTGGCCAGCGGGTCGGCATCCTCGACGCCGACATCTACGGCCCTTCCATCCCGCGCATGGTGGGCGCCACCGGGCGGCCGACCTCGCCGGACGGCAAGAGGCTCGAGCCGATGCGGGCCTGGGGCATCCCGACCATGTCGATGGGCTATCTGGTCGAGGAGGACACGCCGATGATCTGGCGTGGGCCCATGGTACAGAGCGCCATCCAGCAGATGCTGAGCGACGTTTCCTGGGGCGAGCTGGACGTGCTGGTGGTCGACCTCCCCCCGGGCACCGGCGACGCGCAGCTGACCATGTCGCAGAAGGTGCCGCTCACCGGGGCCGTGATCGTGAGCACGCCGCAGGACATCGCGCTGCTGGACGCGCGCAAGGCCATCCAGATGTTCCGAAAGGTCGACGTCCCGATCCTCGGGATCGTCGAGAACATGAGCTACTTCTGCTGTCCTAATTGCGGCCATCGCTCCGACATCTTCGCCCATGGCGGGGCCAGGGACTGTGCCGCCAGTTACGGCGTGCCCTTCCTCGGGGAAGTGCCGCTGGACATCCGGATCAGGGAGACCTCGGACGGCGGGACGCCAATCGTGGCGTCCGACCCGGCTTCACACCATGCGGAGGTCTACCGCACGATCGCGGCCGGGGTGCGGCAGCAGATGGACGCGATGACCGGTGCGGCGAAGCCGTTCCCGACGATCGTCTGGCAGTGATGCTCGATCATGTGTCGATCACCGTGGCCAGATTGGAGCAGGCTTTCGCTTTCTACACGGCGATCATGGCCAAGCTTGGCTATCCCTGCGTTTGGCAGGAGGAGCAGGCCGTGGGCTTTGGCCTGCGGGCGGACAGCGAGCACCCGGAGCGTGCCTACCTGACGGTGCGCCTGGGCCTGGCCTATCCACCCGACCGGCGGCACTGGGCGTTCAAGGCCGAGAGCCGGGCTGCCGTCGACGCCTTCCATGCCGCAGGCCTGGCCCATGGCGGCCGATGCGACGGACCGCCGGGCCTGCGGCCGTCCTATCATGCTGATTACTATGCCGCCTTCCTGCTGGACCCGGATGGCAACCGCATCGAGGCGGTGACGCACGCGAGGTCGTGACCCGCCCTGCCGATACAAGTCGTTTGATCTCGCGCAGACGCGAGAGTAGCACCGGACAAGGCGCGGCGGCCTGCCGGTCGCTTCTGGGGGTTGGAATGGATCCTGCGATCGCGCGGGACGTCGCCAAGGTCGAGCAGCTCACCGCGGTCCCGACAATATTGCGCCTGGTGTCCGAGATCACCGGGCTCAGGTTCGTGGCCGTTGCCCGGGTGACGCCAACGTCCTGGACCGCATGTGCGGTGCTGGACCAGGTCGAGTTCGGGCTCAAGAGCGGCGACCCGCTGGAGGTCAACACGACCTTCTGCAAGGAGATCTGCAACTCTCACCGGCCCATCGTCATCGAGAAGGCCAGCGAGGACGAGATCTATTGCAGGCATCCAACGCCCAAGATGTACGGGTTCGAGAGCTATCTCGCTGTTCCGATCATCCTCGGCGACGGTCAGGTGTTCGGGACGATCTGCGCGCTGGACCCGCTGCCGGCGTCGCTCCGGGACAAGAAGATCCTGCCCACCGTAGAACTGTTCGCCCAGCTGCTCGGTGCGCAGCTCCAGGTGGAGGACCAGCTGAGCGAGAGCCGCTTCGCGCTGGCCAATGCCACGGAAGCCGCCCTGCTGCGCGAGCAGTTCATCGCGCTGCTGGGCCACGACCTGCGCAACCCCCTCTTCTCGCTCATCTCCGGCCTGCGCCTCCTGTCGATGAACGAGTTGGACGAGCGCGGCACCTTCGTCCTGGACCAGATGCAGCAGAGCTGTGCCCGGATGGGCAAGCTGATCGACGACGTCCTGGACTTCGCCCGGGGCCGGCTGGGCGGCGGGATCTCGATCGACCGCCGGCCGGTCGAGGATCTGGCGGAGCAGCTGTCGACGGTGATCGAGGAGAACCGCGAGACACAGCCGGACCGCAGGATCGACGTCGAGATAGCGGTCGAGGGGTCTGTCTCCTGCGACCCGGCTCGGCTCGGCCAGCTCCTGTCCAACCTGATGGCCGGCGCCATGTCCTGCGGCGCCCGCGGCCAGCCGGTCGAGGTGGCGGTGCGGCTCGAGGATGACACACTGACGATGATCGTCGCGAACCGGGATGCGGTGGTCGCACCGGACGTGCTGGCGCAATTCTTCCAGCCCCATCCACGTACGTCGCAGGGGCCGGCACGGACGAGCCTGGGGCTCGGCCTCTATCTTGCTGCGGAGATCGCGCGGGGACATGGCGGCGAACTAAGCGCGACCTCGACGCCGGGCGAGGGAACGGTGTTCGCCTTCCGATGCTCCGCCACCCAAGCCCGGTGACGCACCGGCGAGCACCTTAGCTCAGCGCTGACCAGGCCGATCAGGTTCATCCAGCAACGAAGAAGGGCGACGCACAACCGCACGTCGCCCTTTCGTGTCTGCAAGATCGGATGACGGTCACGCCGGCGCGGTCATCGCCTCGACGCGGGCCTGAGCGACCGCTACAGCCTGCTCCAGCTTCGCCCGATCCGCCTCGGCCGCGCTGGCGGCGACCGACAAGTCCTCCTCCGCGTTCCTGAGGAGTTGGCGCGCCTGATCGGCCGTTACTTCGCCCACCACGTCGGCAGCTTCGGCCAGGACGATCACCCCTGCCGGGTTGGCTTCCGCGAAGCCGCCCGCCACGAAGATCCGCTTGACCGGGCGGTCACCCTCGTAGGTGGTGATCACGCCCGGACGCAGCAGGGTCATCATCGGGGAATGCTGGGGCAGGACACCGAAATCGCCGTCCACGCCCGGCACCACCACCATGTCGACCGCCTCGCTGACGAGCGACCGCTCGGGCGAAACCAAATCGAACTGCACCTTGTCGGCCAAGACCGTTCTCCCGTCCCGGCTCAGGCTTCGGCCATCTTCTTGGCCTTCTCGAGGGCTTCCTCGATCGTGCCGACCATGTAGAAGGCCGCCTCCGGGATGTCGTCGTACTTGCCGTCGACGATGCCCTTGAAGCCCTTCACCGTGTCCTCGATCGACACGAGCTTGCCGGGCGAGCCCGTGAAGATCTCGGCGACGAAGAATGGCTGGGACAGGAAGCGCTGGATCTTCCGCGCCCGGGCGACGACCAGCTTGTCCTCTTCCGAGAGCTCGTCCATGCCCAAGATCGCGATGATGTCCTGCAGGCCCTTGTAGCGCTGCAAGGTCGACTGCACCGCACGGGCGACGTCGTAATGCTCCTGGCCGACCGTGCCGGGGTCCAGGATGCGCGAGGTGGAGTCGAGCGGGTCCACCGCCGGGTAGATGCCGAGCTCGGCGATCTGCCGGCTGAGCACCGTGGTGGCGTCCAGATGGGCGAAGGTCGTGGCCGGTGCCGGGTCGGTCAGATCGTCGGCGGGCACGTACACGGCCTGCACCGAGGTGATCGAGCCCTTCTTCGTGGACGTGATCCGCTCCTGCAGGGCGCCCATGTCGGTGCCGAGCGTGGGCTGGTAACCCACGGCCGAGGGGATGCGGCCGAGCAGCGCCGACACTTCCGAGCCCGCCTGGGTGAAGCGGAAGATGTTGTCGACGAAGAACAGCACGTCCTGCCCTTCCTGGTCGCGGAAATACTCCGCGACGGTCAGGCCCGACAGCGCGACCCGGGCACGCGCGCCCGGCGGCTCGTTCATCTGCCCATAGACCAGTGCCACCTTGGACTGGGTCTGGTCTTCCAGGTTGATGACGCCCGACTCCATCATCTCGTGATAGAGGTCGTTGCCCTCGCGGGTGCGCTCACCGACACCGGCGAACACCGACACGCCACCGTGCGCCTTCGCGATGTTGTTGATGAGCTCCATGATCAGCACGGTCTTGCCGACGCCGGCACCACCGAACAGGCCGATCTTGCCGCCCTTCGGGTAGGGGGTCAGCAGGTCGACGACCTTGATGCCGGTCACCAGCACCTCGGACTCGGTCGCCTGGTCGACGAACAGCGGGGCCGGGGCATGGATCGGGGCGGTCAGCGTGTTGCCGAGCGGGCCGCGCTCGTCCACGGGCTCGCCGATCACGTTCAGGATGCGGCCGAGCGTCTCGCGGCCGACCGGCACGGAGATCGGTGCACCCGTGTTGATGACCTCGACGCCACGGGCCAGACCCTCGGTCGAGTCCATGGCGATCGTGCGGACGGTGTTCTCGCCGAGATGCTGGGCCACTTCCAGCACCAGGGTCTTGCCCTGGTTCTCCAGGTGCAGCGCCGTCAGGATCTCCGGCAGATTGCCGCTGTCGAAGCGGCAGTCGACGACCGCGCCCAGGACCTGCGTGACCCGGCCGGTGGCGATGTTCTCTTTGCTCATGTCACTCATGGGGGTTCCCTTCGGCCTACACCGCCTCGGCGCCGGAAATAATCTCGATCAGTTCCTTGGTGATCTGCGCCTGACGGGTCCGGTTGTAGACCAGTGTCAGCCGCTTGATCATGTCACCCGCGTTGCGGGTGGCGCTGTCCATCGCCGCCATCCGGGCACCCTGCTCAGACGCGGCGTTCTCCACGAGCGCCCGGTAGATCTGCACGCCCAGATTGCGCGGCAGCAGCTCGGTGAGGATCTGCTCCTCCCCGGGCTCGAACTCGTACGGGGCAGATGCCTCGTCCTGCTTCGTCGCGACCTCGGGGATCTGCGCCGGCACCAGCTGGAGCAGCGTGAGCTCGTTGCGGATCGCCGACAGGAACTTGTTGAAGATGATCTCGCAGGTGTCGAACTCGCCCGCGTCGAACATCGTCAGGATACGTTCGGCGATGGCGTCCGCATCCGCGAACTCCATCCGCTTCTTGCCGGCCACGCCCTCGTAGGTGTGCAGGATCAGGTTGCCGTAGTCGCGCCGGAGCGCGTCGCGCCCCTTGCGGCCGACACAGATGACCTTGACCGTCTTCCCCTGGCCCTGGAGCTCCTGGATCCGGCGGCGGGCACCCCTGGCGATCGATGTGTTGAAACCGCCGCACAGGCCGCGGTCGGCCGTGGCGACGATGAGCAGGTAGGTCTGCTCCTGCCCGGTGCCGCCCAGGAGCGGCGGCGCCCCGGCCTGGCCCGCCACGCCCGCCGCCAGGTTGCCCAGCATCTGGGCCATGCGGCTGGCATAGGGGCGCGACGCCTCGGCCTGGTCCTGGGCGCGCTTGAGCTTGCTGGCGGCGACCAGCTTCATGGCGCTCGTGATCTTGCGCGTCTGCTTGACGCTCGCGATCCGGGCGCGTTGATCCTTGAGGCTTGGCATGGTTCGGC
>NZ_DATAGQ010000138.1:0-4455 GCF_036263595.1 Geminicoccus sp.
CGAGGCCAATCCGGACCACTTGCATCGCCAATCTCCATTGGGCGGAACTGCTCTTATTGCGCTCGGAAGGTCAGCAACGGGAGCAGAGGGCGTCCACCCCATTTCGACTGGCGGCATCCGCAGCGGACCTGGCGGCCGACCACAGCCGGATGAGGGCTGCGACCGACTGACTCACTTGGCTCAAACAGAGTGACAGCAGCACCGGCATCCATGATCTGCTGCCGGCCATGGATGCCGGTCCCGACGCTCTTCCCGACGCTCTTCCCGACGACGTTGCCGCCCTCAAGGCGGCGCTGGTCGCCGCGCAGGAGCGGGCTGTAGCGGCGGAAGCCGAGGTCGCGGCCGTACGTGCCCGACTCTCCGATGATCAGGTCCTGATCGCGCACCTCAAGCTGCAGATCGAGAAGCTCAGGCGCACGATCTTTGGGCAGCGCTCCGAGCGCTCGCAACGGCTGCTCGATCAGCTGGAACTGCAGCTGGCGGAGGCGGAAGCCTCCGCCACCGAGGACGAACTTGCTGCCAAGATGATGGCGGCAAAAATCAGTCCTGTGACGGCCTTCACCCGCAGACGGCCATCGCGCCAGCCGTTCCCGGCACACCTGCCGCGGGAACGGATGATCGTGCCGGGGCCCATGGCCTGTCCTTGTTGCGGATCGGCCAAACTCTCGAAGCTGGGCGAGGACGTCACCGAGAGCTTGGAGGTCGTCCCCCGGCAGTGGAAGGTGATCCAGCACGTCCGGGAGAAATTCTCCTGCCGTGACTGCGAGGCGATCAGCCAGCCACCGGCACCCTTCCACGTGATCCCCAGAGGCTGGGCGGGCCCCAGCTTGCTGGCGATGATCCTGTTCGAGAAGTTCGGCCAGCATCAGCCATTGAACCGGCAGGCCGAGCGTTATGCCCGCGATGGCGTGCCGTTGAGCTTGTCGACGCTTGCCGATCAGGTCGGTGCTTGCTCAGCCGTGCTGCAGCCGATCTATGAGCGCATCCAAGCCCATGTTCTGGCAGGCTCGCGCCTGCATGGCGACGACACCACCGTGCCGGTCCTGGCGAAGGGCAAGACGGATATCGCCCGGTGCTGGACGTACGTGCGTGATGATCGGCCGTTTGCTGGACCCGCCCCGCCGGCAGCCCTGTTCTTCTACTCCCGCGACCGCGCCGGTGAGCATCCCCAGCGCCATCTCCAAGGCTGGAGCGGCATCCTGCAAGCCGATGCGTATAGGGGCTACGGCAAGCTCTATGGGACGGGGCAAATCCTGGAAGCCGCTTGCTGGGCTCATGCCCGACGCAAGTTCTTCGAATTGGCCGATCTGGCTGTCGCCGCGCGACGACGAACGCAAGGCAAGACAGCCACGGCAATCTCGCCTTTGGCGCTCGAAGCCGTCCGCCGGATCGACGCCCTGTTCGCCATTGAGCGAGACATCCACGGCCTGCCAGCCGACCAGCGCCAAGCGGCACGCCAGGAACGGAGCGTACCATTGGTCGCTGAGTTGGAGGTCTGGCTGCGGCAGGAGCGGGCCAGGCTCTCGCGCCATGCCGAAGTCGCCAAGGCCATGGACTACCTGCTCAAGCGCTGGGAAGCCTTCACCAGGTTCCTTACCGACGGGCGGATCTGCTTGTCGAACAATGCCGCGGAACGGGCCTTGCGTGGCATCGCCCTCGGTCAAGGCCTGGCTGTTCGCCGGCTCCGATCGCGGCGGCGAGCGTACCGCTGTCATGTACAGCCTGATCGGCACCGCCAGGCTCAACGGTGTCGATCCCCAGGCCTGGCTCGCCGATGTCCTCGGCCGGATCGCCGAACATCCCGCTCATCAACTCGATCAGCTCATGCCGTGGAACTGGACGCTAGCCGACACCGCTCAAGCAGCCTGATCCGGCCCGGCCGTCACCCGGCCGCGGCTCTCGCCGGAGGGTTACGTTCCAGACGAGGAAGGCCCAGAAGTGCTTGAACTTCGGGTTGCCGTTATCATCGAGATCAAAGACGGAGGGATCTGCCGGACCGTTACCCTCACCGGCAGGCCAGCGGTATGGCTTCTTGTCGCCGTTAGGGAAGGTCTTCCACGCTTCCCATCCGACGATGGCGGGAGAGAGAACACGGAAGGTGTTCTCTCCTTTCTCCAGTTTCATATAGCTGTTCTGGGTTGCGGGGATCTCGTAGTTTTCAGGAAGAAATGACATTGTGATAGATGATTAGAGTTTGATTAAGTCCGTTGAGGGAGGCCACTTGCTCTTATCTGGACCCCATATCAGCGCATTCACGATCCGCTCCCGCAGGCTCCAGTCAGTAAAGCGGTTGGGAACGTTCTCATGCTTTTCATACGCAGCAGTGATGCGGTTAAGCGTTCCGCTTAGCGTCAGAATGGTGCTGGCGAGGAACGCTGCTGCCTCCTGCTGACTCCGTTGCGCAAGGATAGGCGGTCTCACACTAGGTGAGATAGAATATTCCAAGAGAAGAGAGCGTCCTCCACTCTCGCTCAAAGCGACCAGATGCGTCAACAGCGACAGAACTGAAAGGCCAAGCTTGCGTCGGCCGGCTTTGATCCGACAGATCTTGATGTCATGAAATGTTCGCATTGTTTCTCCCTATGACCAAAGCTCTTGAAGCTGAGGTCGTGGACCTGCGCGCCGTAGGACGCGACCACCTCGCCCATGCCATTGCTCGGGTGCTCGTCCGCCGGGCGCACGCTGCGGCTGGAGGTCCTGTTCCCTTTGTCGAGGCCTACGAACTGGCGAGCGAGGTCGCCGAACAGATCGAGCGGCTCGACTGGCAGGTGCTCCGGCCGAACTGGGAGCCGCAGGGCTGGAGTGGAGAACGATGACCACCAAGCCGCTGCTCTCCGGCAACCTGGCGACACTTGATCCAAAAACACCCTGCGGCACTGTACGGCTGAGGCTCTTTACTGATCTGGTCGAGCTTGTCAGGCTGCCGGCTCCTCGACGCCATGAGGAGCCACAACAGCAGGCAACAGGCATCGCCCAGAACGTCTATGTATATGGTCCCAAGATGAGGTGGTGC
Source organism: Geminicoccus sp. (assembly GCF_036263595.1). NCBI lineage: Bacteria > Pseudomonadati > Pseudomonadota > Alphaproteobacteria > Geminicoccales > Geminicoccaceae > Geminicoccus > Geminicoccus sp. Next base: position 3,014 of record NZ_DATAGQ010000138.1, read on the forward strand.
GGGTCGATCTTGAAGATTAAGGGATCGGTCTTCCATGCATCACTGACGGCCTGGAAGGGCGTCCGCCATCGCAGCGCCTTCAGATGCTTGGCAAAGTTGTAGGCGGCGACGAAGGTGAGGACGTGGGCCTGGAGTGCCTCAAGGTCCGGATAGTGGAAGACCTTGCTGGTGGCGTCCTTGATCGTCCGGTTCATCCGCTCGGCTTGGCCGTTTGTCCATCCATGGCCAGCAGGTCATGGATCCATGTCCTGCAAGGACCGCAGGCAGGAGCCTGCGGAGGGGCTCGCCGGTGCGGGCCTGAAGTACTCCCCGTTTCGACCGGACAGCGGCGCTAGCCGGAGGGCCTAGGCGTAGTCCTGGGCATGTGCCTATGTCTGAGACGTTCTCGCGCATCGAGGTGATCAGCGGGGCGGCGCGCCGGCGCCGCTTCACGACCGAGCAGAAGCTCGCCATCGTGGCAGAGTCGATGCAGCCAGGCATGTCGATCAGCTACGTGGCTCGCCAGCACGGTTTATCACCGAGCATGGTGTTCCGGTGGAGGCGGCTGATGAGCGAAGGCGGACGCAAGGCGGTCCGTGCGGATGACGAGGTTGTTCCAGCCGCCGAAGCACGCCGGCTCGAGGAGCGGGTGCGTGATCTGGAGCGGCTGCTCGGCAGGAAGACGATGGAGGTCGAGATCCTCAAGGGTGAGGCCGCAAAGCGGACACACCGCGACCTTGCCCGGTCAAAAAAGCAATCTGGCGGTCCAGCTCGGTGCTCAAGTCGTTCGTCTGCTCTGCAGCCTCACCCCAGTGAAGGCCGTCACCGACACGCTGGGCGTGGCCCGCTCAAACGTCGTCGAACGCCTGCATGGCAACCGGGCCATACGAGGGCCGCAGATCCGGGATGGGGATCTGGAGCTTGCTGCGGAGATCCGCCGCATGATCGACATACGACTGACCTATGGCTACCGCCGGATCACCGCGCTCCTGAGGCGACAGCGGCCGACTGGAAGTGCGATCAACCACAAGCGCGTCTACCGGCTGATGAAGAAGCACGGCCTGCTGCTCGCCAGGCATACCGGTCGTCGCCTTCAGCAAGCTCACGACGGCAAGGTCGTGACCCTGCACCGAACGTCCGCCCTCGGCGGTCAGCAGACCGCCGTCCCTGCGGGAAGCGGATCATCCGTCTGCTGACGGATGATGGTGCTCGGATGCTCTGGAGTTCACCTGCTGGAACGACGAGATCATCCGGATCGCCTTCGCCATGGACTGCCACGACCGCGAGGTAATCGCCTGGACGGCCACCACGGCCGGGATCTCCGGCGAGCTCATCCGTGACCTGATGATCGCCTGCGTCGAGCGGCGCTTTGGTGCCATCCGAACGCCTCATCCGATCCAGTGGCTGTCCGATAATGGCTCCGTCTATGCCGCGGCCAAGACCATCGAGCTGGCGACGGCACT